>CAZLJT010000007.1:558-34144 GCA_964559905.1 uncultured Aquiflexum sp. | reverse complement strand
CTGCTCCATCAATTCCTCCGAAATGCCTGTTGTAGAGTATCCACCATCATGGAAGAGGTTCTGCATGGTAACATACCTAGTGAGGTCCGAAAACATGGTAATGATATAATCCGCACAAGCTTCGGCTGAGGCATTACCTAGTGGGGACATGGATTCAGCAAAATTGTAGAAGGCATCAAAACCCCCAA
This sequence comes from uncultured Aquiflexum sp., assembly GCA_964559905.1. Lineage (GTDB taxonomy): Bacteria > Bacteroidota > Bacteroidia > Cytophagales > Cyclobacteriaceae > Aquiflexum. The sequence continues at coordinate 33,956 of CAZLJT010000007.1, read as the reverse complement.
TCCCGGTACCGGCTGTTGTTTTGGTTGGTGATTGGGAAATTGTATTTACCCTGACCTTCTTCAATTTACCATATCTGTAACCATATCCTCTGGCAATACTTTCCAATAAAGCTTTGGCATCAGCCATATCGGTATAAAAAGGATAAACCCTTTGGGCAGCAATGTATGACAAACCAAGAATAGAACCCCATTCATTCATGATATCCATTTTCTCGGCGATATGCATCATTTTGTGAAAAGAAATAGCAGATACATCATAGGATTTATTTACCCAATCATAGTTTAGCTCACCATAGGAGCGGCCTTTCCGGATGTTGGGTGACATGCCTATCGAATGCAGCAAAAAGTCAAAATTTCCGCCCAAATATTCTTTTGATTCGGTATATAATTTTTCAATATCTTCCAAGGAAGTGGCATCGGCGGGAATAATAATAGTATTGCAATGTTCTGCCAATTCTTTGATTGCTCCCATTCTCATGGCAATTGGCGCATTGGTCAATACAAACTTGGCACCTTGTTCGTGAGCTTTCAAAGCAGCTTTCCAGGCAATGGAGTTTTCATCTAAGGCTCCTGTGATGATTCCTAGCTTTCCTTTCAACAAATTCTCTGGCATAATATATCGTTTTGGTTGGTTTTAAATCAAAGGGTAAAAATAAGGAAAAAATTAAGACTTAAGATGGGAGATTTGAGATTTGAGACGTGAGATGTGAGATTGGAGATCGAAGAGATCAGAACCAAGTTACAAGAAGCATGAACCGAGAGAATTTGCATGGAGATTTCAAAAAGAGATGAGAGATGATGGAGTGGCTTCAATGCGAGGAGCACTTCAATTTTCTTTGTTGGATAATTTGTCACCTCACTACCTCTCCAACAACTCCTTAGCATTTTCAAATGCTGTATTGGATGGATTTTCTCCGGCTATCATTTTGGCTATTTCACGGATTCTTTCTTCACCTTGTAGTAATTTGATTTTGCTGATGGTTTTCTCGGAACTGTTATCTTTGTAGACAAAATAATGCTGATCACCTTTGGCGGCCACTTGGGGGAGGTGACTGATACAGATCACTTGATGTTTTTTGGCAATATCCTGCATCATGCGAACCATTTGAAGTGCAACCTCTCCGGATACTCCTGTGTCTATTTCATCAAAAATAAGGGTAGGAAGAGCCATTTTATCAGCCATAATGTATTTGATGGCAAAAATCAATCTGGAAAATTCACCACCTGAGGCCACTTGTTTTAAGGCTTGCGGTTTGACGCCCTTGTTGGCTGAAAAAAGAATGTCGATTTTATCCAGACCGTTTTTTGTGGGGCTGGTTTTTTCATGGGAGAAATCGATTTGGGCGTTCTCCATTCCAAGTTGGTGTAAAAGGGAAGAAAGTTGCTTCGAAAAAGGAATAAAAGCTGCCATCCTCTTTTTTGAAAGTAGATCCCCCTTTTCCATTAATTCCTTTTCTGCCAGATTCTTTTCTTTCTGGAGTTTCTCCAAAGCTTCATCCAAGTTTTCTACCTGAAATACCTTGTCTGCTAATTCTTTTTCCAACTCCATCAGTCCCTCAACAGAATCGACCCCGTGTTTTTGTTGTAAGTGATATATTTTGCTTAATCTTTCCCTTACAATTTCCAATTTTTCAAAATCCACTTCTATGAGCCCATCTTCTTCCTCCAAACTTTCCGCAATGTCTTTCAGTTCTATCAAAATACTTTTGAATCTTTCTCCATAAGGTTCAAATTTATGGGCAAACCTTGTCAATTGCTGAATATTTTGGTTGGCCAATGCCAAAGTCTTTAATCCACCATACTCCTCATCATTCAGCTGTAGGAGTATTTCCTGAATTTTAGATTTGATGTCTTCTGCATTTTCAAGGATCTCCTGTTCATTTTCCAAATCATCTTGTTCCCCTTCCGCCAATCTGAGGGCAGAAAGCTCTTCCAATTGAAATTTATTGAAATCAGCTTCTTTCTTTAATTCCAACGCTTCCTGAGACAATTTATCCAAAGATTTTTTAGCAGCTTGAAATCTTATGTAGGACAAAAGGTATGCATCATGTTCAGTTTTATTCGATGAAAAAGCGTCTACCAACCCGAGTTGGTATTCCCCATCCCCCAAAAGTAGATTATCGTGCTGGGAATGAATATCCATAAGATATTTGCCCAAATCTTTGAGGGTTTCCAGCCTTACCGGAGTATCATTGATAAATGCCCTGGATTTTCCAGATGGGCTTATTTCTCTACGGATGATAGATTCCTTTTCAAAGTCCAGATCTTCGTTTTTAAAAAAATCCTCCAGCCCATAATCCTGAATAAAGAAATTTCCCTCCACCATACATTTTTTGCCAGTATCGAGTAAGGCCCTGATATCCGCTCTGTTTCCCAACAAAAGACCTACTGCACCAAGCATTATGGATTTACCTGCACCGGTTTCGCCTGTAATCATATTCAGATATGGACTGGGATCCATTTCTAAATTTTGAATCAATGCATAGTTTGCAATAGTGAGGGATTTGAGCATTTTTTGGTTTAATATTCAGAAAAACAAACTTAATAAAAATGTATTTAACCTTTCAAAAGATCATTGTATCTCCTTGAATTGTTGGGATCAACCCGTAGAAGTAATTCAACAGCCTGAGTTCGGATTTCTTTGGGGGCATTTTTCAAGATCTTACTGATTTCATCACTTTTAGCGTCGATAAAAGCAATGGTGAAGATGCTGTTGGGTTGGGCTTCATTTGCTTCAGCGACTAACTTTATAGCCTGAAGTATATTTTGATACCCTTCTTCAGGATTTGTCAAAATAACATCCATCCCTTTTCTATGGTAAAGGTAGATAGCCTCTCTGATGCTGCTGAAAACAGAAGAAGTATATATATCATTGATCAGCCAATACCTATTTCTCCTGTCATTAGGGCTAGGTCCCCATCCTGGTCTGGGAGATTGCTGGGCATTATTGACGATTGTGTTGGCTATTTCAAAATATGGATCTCCACCTCTTAAGGAAAAGCTGTCATAATCGAAGCCGAGTGAAATATAGGCATAATATGCAAGCAGGGAGCTGATGTTATTTAAAAATGAAAAACGATTGAATTCAAGAGGCTGGGATTGAAGAAATTCAAAAGACCAATTTCGGTCAATAAAATTCATCACCAAACTCTCATAATTTGTTCCGTAGATTGGTCTGACAGTCTGGATCTGAACAGTGGCATTGTAAAAGCCAACTTGGGGCATGTCACTGATGGTAATCAATAAATTACCTTTGATTCTTTCATTAGGTTGAAATTTGTCATTTGTCCATGATCTGCCATTTAAAAACTGTTCGAAATTTACTTTCATGTCAGTAAAAATAGCAGTCTCTTGGGTCCTGGCCCTGTCGCTGTTAATAATTACTGTGAAATTCAGTTCCTGACTCAATCCTGAAAGATTGCAGAGAAAAAGTAAAAACAAAACAAATATTATCCTCATGTTGAATTTCATCTTTAAAGATAACGATAATTCAATACTCAGATTTTAACTGGGATATTTTTTATTCCTTCCAAAATAAGTTCTGCGATTTGTTTTTTTGGAAGCACATTTGAAGTTAATGATCTGCCATCCTCAAAATAGAGACTGACCTTGTTGGTATCCAATTGGAATCCTGCCCCAGTATCTTTCATAGAATTGAGGACAATCATATCAAAATTTTTCTTTGTGAGTTTGGACTTTGCATTGAATTCCTCATTTTCTGTTTCCAAAGCAAAACCTATGTGGATTTGATAGGGTTTTTTCATTTTACCTAATGAAAGGGCAATGTCAACATTTTTGACCAAGTCTAAGGTCATTCCCTCTCCCTCTTTCTTGATTTTTTCTGAGGCTATGTCTTTGGGTGCATAATCAGCCACTGCGGCAGCAAAAACACATATATCCATTTGGGAATGAAGATTGGAAGCTGACTGATACATATCCCGGGCACTTTTTACAGGATATATTTTTATATTGGGGTTATTTGGTTTTTTCGCACCTACTCCCAAAACAAGGTGAACTTCTCCACCTTTATCAGCAAACGCATCAGCTATTGCGGCTCCCATTTTTCCGGAAGAATGGTTGCTTATAAACCTTACAGGATCAATTGCCTCCTGTGTAGGTCCTGAGGTGATCAGGATTTTTTTTCCTATAAAAATCTTATTCTTGGAAAAGTGACCTATGATATGGTCAAGAATATGTTCCGGTTCCATTAATCTTCCTAATCCAGAAAGTCCGCTGGCCAGTTCTCCTTCTTCAGCATCAAGAATTAAATTGCCGAAACTCAGCAATTTTTCGAGATTACTCTTAACGGATGGATGCTGATACATGTCCAGGTCCATAGCAGGAGCGATCATTACCGGGCATCTGGAAGACAGATAGGTGGCAGACAAAAGATTGTCACAGATTCCATTTGCAAATTTGGAAATAGTATTGGCAGAAATAGGTGCTATCAAAAATAAATCTGCCCAAAGACCCAACTCAACGTGATTTGTCCATATTCCGGACTTTGGATCATGAAATTGATGGTGAACAGGGTTTTTTGAAAGAGTAGCCAGGGTCAATGGTGTGATGAAATCAAGGGCGGAAGTACTCATTATGACCTGAACTTCCGCACCTTCTTTGACCAATAGTCTGACTAGTATTGCTGATTTATAGGCAGCAATACTTCCGGTCACTCCCAATAAAATTCGCTTTCCCTTAAGTTGCATTATTCACCTTCGGTGGTTGTATCAGGATGTCTGAAATATAACTTCTTTTCCATAAACTCCTCCATAGCCAAAGTTGAAGGCTTTGGCATTCTTTCATAGAATTTTGAAATTTCAATTTGTTCTTTGTTTTCAAATACTTCTTCAAGATTGTCGACAGTAGAAGCGAATTCAGAAAGCTTGTTGTTGAGCTCTTCTTTCATGGTAGAAGAAATCTGTTTGGCTCTTTGAGATACAATATGAATAGATTCATACAGATTTCCGGTAGGTTCAGAAACCTTATCCAAATCTCTGGTAATAATTGATGGATTAATTGCCATATGATTAGTTATTTATAATTTCATTAAGTTAGTTATTCTCTGCTTCTTTGGCAGCCTGTGCTTTTGCTAGTTGCTCCTCGTATTCCTTTTTGATTTTAAGATGGGCTACCAAAAGCGTTTCAGATTCTTTTATAAGCGAATTTATTTGACCCAGATACTTACTTTCAGGATATTTTCTCATGAACTGATCAGCATATTTACGTACTTCCTTCAGCCTTTCTTCTTTTTTATCGAAAACACTTCTTTCTCCATACTTCAATGCAACCTCAATCAATTTGAAGCCCAATTCTTCATTGTGCTTACTGTCCGGATAGTTTTTAGCGAAGTTTTGAAAATTGATCAAACAAGCTCGGTAAAACTCACCTGGATATAAACCTTCCGTCAATTTAAGATACAATATGGATTCCTGATAGGCTTTTTCTTCAAATCTTACCTGAAGATCATCAATCATATCCGTAGCTCTTTCAAAAGAATCAGATTCGGGGAACCTGCTCAAAAAAAGCTGTATGGCATTGACAGCATCTTTACTGCTCTTTTGGTCAAGATTATAATCCGGTGCATCCAAATACAGGGAATACGCATTCATAAACAATGCTTCTTCTGCAAGCGGGCTCCTATTGTAAGTCTGATAAAATGAATTGAAATATCCTGCTGCTTCTATATATCTTTTTAGCCGGAAGTGAGAATAGGCATAATTAAAGTCTGCAAGTTCAGCTTTTTCACTACCGCGAATTACGGGAAGCACCCTGTCATACAAAATAATGGCTTTATTGTATTCTCCTGCATTGTAGTATGCATTGGCTGATTCATAGAGTTCTTCCCAATTGGTGCTTTTTTCTAATTTGTAGAACTTTCCGCAGGAAGCAAGTCCCAAAAGGACAGCAAATAAGAATATAAATAGAGAGAGATTTTTCATTATTTTTCGAGGCGCAAATATAAGGGAATATTAATAGTTATCCAATTATACCTGTAACTGACTTATTTTACTTTTTAACAACGAGTTTTTTGGTGACTATATTCTTGTTGTCAACATATAAAGTATAAAAATAAACTCCCGGGTTGAAGTTTGCCACGTTGATAACAAGGCTTTTACTTACCGGATCAAGAATGTACTCTGCCACAGGATTGCCTATAAAACTATTGATCGATATTTTAGCTAATGCATTTGGATTCTTAAATTCGTAATCAATTTGGGCTATCCTATTGCTGGGGTTAGGATATATACTTCCGATAGAAATATCCTTATGGTTAGTTTCCTCAACGCTTGGATTGAAAACATCGTAGACCGCTTCAATTACAAAAACGTCCCTTAAATTTTCTGAGTTGACGAAATGTAGATCAAAATTCCCTCTGGTTTCGGCTATGCCCAAATCAAATTCCAAATAGAGATCTGTAAAAATCTCGTTTGGAGATAGCGTTAGTTTGATTTTTGATAAATCTTTCTTTGGATCAAAACATTTGTCAGCGATACAGATTTTAATATTCTGAGAGGACCCTACATTTCCCCGTAAAAATTTAAGAAAATATTCATTTTCTTTATTGCTTTCATTTTGAATAATCAAAGATTTACGTTGGGAAGTACCTATTTTACCACTGAATTCTGTATTTTCAGACAAGACTTTCACCTGAGCTCCTGCATGCGTAGAAAGCATAAAAATTAAAATAAATAGGAGAGGTGAATAGGGTTTCATGTAAATGTTTATCTATAGGCCAATTACTTTTTGATATTATATTGAATACTAATACGCATAAAATTAACACTTAGGTTTCATGAATATATGTAATTGCGGTTAAAATTTGTTAACCTTTTTAAAATTTTTTTTACTTGTAGCCGTTTGGGATTTTTTAGATCTCTTGTCAAAAATCACTTAAATGGCTTTATTACCTTTTATTTAGTTTTTCCTTTAATAATTTTTGTATTTCTTCCTCTTGGGGATAGGGAATTAGGGCATCAGGTTCATTGAAAAAATTAAATTCATTTTCTTCTCTTTTTTTTGGAGTCCTCCAGGAATTTATGATTTCCATATTGGGTTTTTCACTTTCTCTCCAATTAAAACCCTCAAGTTGCTTCTCATCCTCTTCCAAAATATGGGGTGGTTTGAAGTATCCTTCAGGCTGTACCAGCCAGTTTGTTTTGACAAGCTTACCATCATCAAAAAACAACATGATATTTGCACATAGCATTTTATTCATTCCTCTCACCGTTGAATCTCCGATAAGATCAAAGTAAATTGACTCTCCATTACCCTGAATATGAAGTTTACTGATTTTTTGGTCAATGAAATAGCCCGTCATTTTCCGCCCCTTCATCTGATTGAAATTACCGATAGTATCCATGGTTACACTGAAGGCATTTTGGATTAGATGAACTTCATCAATTTCTTCATTTGCTATTAAAAAACGGATGCTGTCAGCGGATATCTGACTTTTATTGTCCCAAAGAATGGGATCATTGTATAAATGCATCGTAGAATCAGAATAGATATATGCCAAAGAATCAGACTTGCCATGTAATCCCGATTTTATCAATTGGACATTATGGAAGGCCAATAGATGCCTTTCTTCCGCATTTTCACTATCCTGCGAAATCAAAGTATCTGCGATCATAAATAATGTATCCACTTCAAAATATTTTCTGACCAAGGAATTACCAAATACAATACTGTATTTTCTATCTTCCCAATATTTACCTTCCTCCCCAAATATTTCAATATTTCGCTCCTTATTCAGCAAACTGACGTTGACTCTACCCTCATAATATTTTAGATTTTCATCGTAGTATAAAGTCTCCGCATATACTTTGCTGGTTTCGGTTTCCACATCTCCTTCAAAAAATCTGAAAATTTTCCGTTCTGTATCATAAAAACTTCCTTTTTGTGCATTCAGTTTTTCACCCTCCTTGGATACAATGTTGGTGATGCCTATTGTTTCCGAAGTTTTCGGTACTGTCTTATAGATCAGAAAGTTGGTTTTAAGCGTGTAATCAGGGTTAATCAAAACAACATTATCTGTAAAAGTTATTTTTTCCAGACCAGTTTCATAGATCCCTTTATTGCTGGTCAGTACATTTGTACTGTCAATTACTTTACCATCATTAAAGTAGTTGGCAATACCTGTGGATCTGTCATAATCCAAAAAATCAGTATAAAGCGTTGTAGATTCATTTTTGAAAACCACGTTGTTCCTTAACTTTGCAATTTTGGTATTTCCATCATATTCTGCGTACCGGCTTGAAGTGGTAATTGGATCATTTTGATCTACAATCCGAACATTTCCATATAGAATAGCTTTGTTTTCATTCCTGTAGAAATGAGCAGAATCGCAGTATATCAGGGAATTTTGATGTTTCATCTTGACGTTTTCAAGTAGTCTTTCAAAACCTGTGGCACCTTGCAATAACTCTGCATTTTGAATCTCCAATACGTTTTGAGCAACAGATACCCGGCTCATGATTAAAAAAAATATGCAGAACAGTAAATATAGTTTTTTGATCATTAGATTTGGAATCAGCCCCAAAATTAACCAAAAATGGTATTTTTGAATTATGGAAGACCTTTTTAAAACACATATACGCTCGAAAAATATTTTAGATTGTAAAAAAACATATTTGTTAGCTATCAGTGGCGGTATTGATAGTGTTTGTTTGGGTCATTTGTTATTCAGATTGGGTTATTCTTTTTCTTTGGGTCACGTCAATTTTCAATTAAGGGGAAAAGAAAGTGATCAGGATGAAGCTTTTATTAAAGACCTAGCCCTAGCATGGAATGTCCCCTTTTTTGTAAAAAAAACGAACAAAAAACAATTTAAATCATCCGGGATATCCACTCAAATGGGAGCGCGTGATTTCCGATACCAATGGTTTGATGAACTCTTAAATGAAAATGGGTTTGATGGAGTTTTGGTGGCACATCAATTTGAAGATCAGATTGAAACCGTTTTACTTAATCTTTTAAGGGGGACCGGCATTGAAGGTATTTATGGCATGGCTGACAAAAGAGGAAATATTATCCGACCCCTTCTTCCTTTTTCAAGAATGCAGATTACCAAATTTATGGAAGAAAACGGATACTCATGGAGGAATGACAGCAGTAATTACGACAATGATTATAAACGAAATCTACTTCGTAATAGGGTATTACCGACTTTGAGTGAGGATTTTGAAGGGGGATTACAGACGCTGGATATGAGTTTTAAAAGATTGAAAGATACGGGAAAGGCATTTTTTGAATTGTTTGAGAGTTGGAAAAAGGACCACATCAAATCGGAAAATGACTATCAATATTTGGAGATCAGTGCTATAAAATCAATGCCGGGAAGGCAATCTTTGGTTTATTATTGGCTGAGGGATTACGGGTTTTCCAACTTTGATGTGCAGGATATGCTACAATCCATAGACTTGAATGATCAGGGTAAAGTCTTTTATGCAGGGCAGTACATTTTGAATAAGGATAGGGATTTATTGATTTTAGGGAAAAATGATTTTGAATGGAATCCATTGGAAATCCATTTGCATGACATTGAATTGAATGCCAAAAATCTTAAGTTTGATATTATGCATTTGGAAGAAAAATTCGAAATAGTGAAGTCCTCTGAAAGTGCCATGCTTGATTTGGAAAAACTGGAGTTTCCCCTCTTGGTAAAAAAATGGGATCATGGAGACCGATTTATTCCAATAGGAATGGAGAATGAAAAAAAAATCAGTGATTTATTGGTAGATTTGAAAGTCCCATTGATCCAGAAAAAACAAGTATTGGTGCTTTGGTCAGGAGTAAAAATTGCATGGGTTATTGGATTGAGGATCAGTGAGGAATTCAAATGCAGTCAAACCACAAAAAAGGTGTTGTATTTCAAAAAGATATAAAATGATCAATCCGTTTTCTAAAACTTTCAATGAGACAGAATTGGAAATTTTCCAGTTTTTATCCCAGATTAGACTTTTTGAGAAACTGAAGAATTCCGAAATGGCAAGATTTCTTTCGGCCATTCATTACAGAAAATATCTAAAAGATGAGGTGATTTTTTTTAGGGGCGATCCCAGTCACGCGCTCTACATCGTGAAGTCCGGACTTATAAATCTTACATTGGATATCAAAGATGATTTTGAGGTGATTAAAGAAGTGAGGAAAATGGAGGCGTTTGGAGAGAATTCTTTAATCGAAAATACCAAAAGAATTTACACAGCTGTAGTTAATTCTGAACAAGCGGAATTGATGGTGATTCCCTATTTTGCAATCCAGGAAATTTTCGACAACCACCCAAAGATTCAGGCAAAAATGATGACATCTCTCTCCGAGATTTACAATGAAAACAACCAAAGACTATTTAAATCCTACAAAAACTCTCTTGGATTTTTTAATCTGGGCGAGATGTTCGAATCCAAAGACAAAATGTAAGTTTTTTTCAGTTTCAAAATTCCCTTTCCTTAAAACCAAGGGATTCTATTTGAATACAGCTAAGGATTTGATTTAGAGATTGAATAAAAGAACTATAGTATTTAGCAAATGTCCTTGTTTGTTTTCAAAGTTAACAGGAGTATAATTTTATAAAACAGCCTTTGTTTAATAACTTAGCGCACCTTTTAAAAGAATGTTGAAAACTTAAAATAATCATAAAATCATGACAAAAGTAACCGTAGTAGGTGCCGGAAACGTAGGTGCTACATGCGCAGATGTATTGGCGTATAGAGAGATTGCACAGGAAATTGTATTGGTGGACATCAAAGAAGGAATGGCTGAAGGTAAAGCTTTGGATATTTGGCAAAAGGCTCCTATCAATCAATATGACAGTAGAACTGTGGGGAGTACCAATGATTACAGCAAAACAGCCAACTCTGACGTGGTGGTAATCACTTCTGGTCTTCCCAGAAAACCGGGTATGACCAGGGATGACCTGATAGAGACCAATGCAGGTATTGTGAAATCTGTGACTGAAAATGTTGTAAAACATTCTCCTAACGCCATTATCATTGTGGTTTCCAATCCTTTGGATGTAATGACCTATCAGGCCCACATTACCTCCAAATTGCCAAGAACAAAAGTATTGGGAATGGCAGGTATTTTAGATACTGCCAGGTATAGGGCATTTCTTGCTGAGGAATTGAATATTTCAGGAAAGGAAATCCAAGCTATTTTAATGGGTGGTCACGGAGATACAATGGTACCGCTTCCGAGATACACCACCGTAGCAGGTATTCCTGTGACAGAATTGATTGACAAGGAAAAACTTGATGCCATCATTGAAAGAACAAAGTTTGGCGGGGGTGAACTGGTCAAACTTATGGGTACTTCAGCTTGGTATGCACCGGGTGCTGCAGCAGCACAAATGGTGGAATCAATTTTGAAAAACCAAAGAAGGGTATTCCCGGTTTGTATCAAACTTGACGGAGAATATGGAATCGACGATTGTTATTTGGGAGTTCCTGTTATTCTTGGTAAAAATGGGGTTGAAAAAGTGTTGGAGCTTGACCTCAATGCAGAAGAAAAGGCTTTATTGGAAGTTTCCCGAGGCCATGTAAAAGAAGTGATGGCTGTTCTCGATAAGCTATCATCTAAATAATTCTATTTCAGATACTCCTTAAAATCCCGGGCAAATCTCGGGATTTTTTGTTTTTTTTGCCTTAATTGATTTCAATTCAAACAAATCAACCCCTTAGTGAAAAAGTTATTCCTTTCCCTTCTTATATTGGTTATTGCCGGAATTGGAGGGTTTCTGACCTATAGGTATTTTTTTCAGGATAAAAGTAGAAATGCATTGGAGATGGTGTCTTCAGAAGCAATTTTTGTTTTTGAAACCTATGAACCTGTAATGGCATGGAACAAGCTTGTTACGCAATCATTTTGGAAAGAATTATCGGAAATACCTGCCCTTCAGAATGCAGAAAGCAGCCTTTTGATACTGGATAGTCTGGTTGGAAAATCCGGTAACCTGGAAAGATTTCTTAAAGGGAATCAACTTTCGATTTCATTGCATGCGATTGGAAAAGAGGAATTTGATTTCTTATTTATTTTGGCATTGCCTCAGGAAAAGGATTTTAATATAATCTCAGATTTGGAGAAAGATTTAGCTCAATTAGGTACGGTTTCAACCCGCTATTATAGCAATATTCCAATCAACGAATTCAAAAGTGAGGATAGTGGCAGGGGTTTGACCTTTGCAAGAATTGGAAATTTACAGGTCGCAAGTGCCACGTCTTTTTTGGTAGAGGATGCTATCCGTTTTTCCCAAAATAAAGCATTGCAGGATTTCAAAAGTAATTACGTTGAATTATTTGAAGCATTACCCCAACCTCAAGGACTTGGAGTTTTAAGGCTAGGAAGTTCAGGTTTGGCAAGTATGGTAAAAGGTATATCAAAGTTTCCAAGTTCTCTTTTTCTAGAAGATTTTTCAAAGAATGATATCTCGGCAAATATTGAACTGAGCTTTGCGGAAGACCGGGTGGTTTTTGCAGGTAATGCATTTTTTGGTGTTGATAAAAACAAAGAGTTCCTGGTCAATCCGAATCCAAGTATTACTTATTTTAAAGATTTTATTTCTAATAGAACAGCTGCATATTTCCAATATCAGCTAGCTGAAATAAATCAATTACAGGACCTAATGATTTCTGATTTCCCCTTTAAAACCACGATCTTGGGAGAGATTGAGCATAAACTTATTGAAAATGGATTTATGCAAAATCTGACAGGACATGTTGGTTATATGTTTTTTGAAAAAAACGCTCAGGATGTACAGGATAAGATTCTGATTTTAAATACCCGGGAAATAGCTGCTCAATTTCAGCTTTTGAAGAATTTTAATGTAAGTCCTGAATCAGAAAGTGATTTTTCTGGCTTTGTTGATGCCTATCAAGGAAATGAAATCTTAATTATCCCTACTGATGAATTTCCTGCACATTTATTCAATGGAAATTTCATGGGTTTTGATGATACCTTTCTGACTGCTTTTGGAGACATCCTTGTTTTTGCCAATAGTATTAAGGCAATCAGACTTTTCATCGATGACTATAATAATGATAATACATGGGGAAAGGCATTGAAGCAGAAAAAACTTCTGGAGGAATTATCAACTGAATCGGCATATAGATTGGTTTTGGACATGTCCAAATTCTGGATCAATATTCTGGAAATCAGTTCACCGAATTGGAAATCATTTTTTCAAAAATATTTACCCCAATTTCAAACTTTTGATAAAGTCCAGTTCAAGATAAATAATAAGGAGAAGCATTATCCGATAAGTTTGGACCTTTTTCATAGGCTCAGTATTCCGAAATCTGAGCAGCAAGTAGTACTCATCGAAAACTCAACTTTTGGGTTTAGGGAGAATTTAACTTTTGGCCCCGTAATTATTCAGAATTTTAATGATAAAAGCTTTGAATTTGTTGTTCAGGATGAAATGAACATCGTCCATTTGATAACGGAGGAAGGAGAGTCTGTTTTCACTTATGGATTGGATGGTCCAATAATTTCTGAGGTTTTCCAATTGGATTATTACAAAAACAATAAACTTCAGCTACTTTTTGCGACAAAAAATTTTATTTATGGGATGGATCGGTTTGGAGAATTGCTCCCCGGTTTTCCAGTTAGACTCAGTCAAAATGAAATCACACATCTCAATTTATTGGACTATGACAATAATCTGGATTATAGAATATATGTAGCTTCCAACCAAGGAGAGTTGTTTTTGTTAGATAAGCAGCTAAACTTACTGGAAGGCTGGAACCCTAAAAATGTCCTTTCGCCTCTGGCTGTAAAGCCTGCCCACCATAGGATAGCTGGAATCGGAGATAGAATGGTCATATTGACAACCTCTGGTAATCTGCTGTTTTTTAATAGGCGGGGAGACCAACAATTTGGAGGACCTATACGATTAGGTGAAAGGTTGGGTTCAGAATATATTATTCTTGAAAGAGGAGAGGCAAGAGAAAACAGACTTTTAACTATAACCGAATCAGGTGAAATAGTAATGGCAAATTTCCTAGGAGAAATTACATATCGAAATCAACTTTTTAGGCCGGATCGTGAAACAGAGTTTCAACTGATCAAAGACCAAAAGGATGATCGCTACCTTTTTGTAGCTCATGAATACAATCGTATATCGGTATTAGATGCAAATTATGAAGAACTTTTTGCAAAGGATATTTTTTCAGATAATCTGGAATTTCAGTTTTTTTCTTTTGGGCTGGATAAAAATATTTTTGTGGTGATCGACAAAAACCAGGAATTCATATATCTATATGATCTTAAAGGTGAGTTGCTTTCCGCAAGACCTATCAATGGATTTCAAAAAATAGGCATGAAATATTCAGCGGGGAATAATGAGTACAATATTTATGTGATCCATGGAAACCGGTTATCTGAATACAAACTTCCTCTATAGAAACGAATTCCTCTTAGAGGGAAATTACCCATTGTTTCATTTTCTTTTGAATATACTTCTCCCAAACAAAAGGATATTGTTAGTTTTGCCTTCAAATTAAATAATTGAGATGAATAAGTGCATTAAATTAGTTTTAATAATTTTTTTAGTATTGAGTGGATCAGGGAATTTATTTTCCCAGGTCGTTCTTGATGAAAAAAAAATTCCTATAGATACCAAGAACTTCCATAACCTAAATACCCCCTATACAACTACCCTAACTTTTTTTTATAATCTTGCTGAGGATAATTATGATCCCAAATTAGCGGCTAAGGCTTTGAGTCTTACAGAAGACAATCTACCCGATGCGGAAAAGTTAGCTGTCAAGCTCAAGCAGGTTTTTGACGGAAATGGTGTAATAGTCTGGATATCAGAAGTACCCAATGATCCGGATTACATTGATACCCTATACAGTGATCAAGCGAAATACTTTTTTGATACCAAACATCTTCCAATGGTGTATCTGGAGAAAATCGGCGAGGAATGGAAATTCAGTTCTCTTACAGTATCCCAAATTGAGAAAATGCATCAAGAGACCTATCCTTATGGAACGGACAGGTTATTGAACCTTCTACCCAAATTGGGAAATCAGATGTATTTCGGACTTCATTTCTGGCAATTGGCAGGTTTGTTTCTTCTTATTTTGGTACTCTTTCTTTCCCATAAGCTTATTACCCTATTGTTGGACAGAGGTCTGCTGTACCTGATCGATAAATTAGGCTATGGTTATGTGGGAGAAACTTATTTACTGCCGGTTGCTAGAGTGATAAGTATTTACCTGATTGTGGTCCTATCCTCTTTATTTATTCGATTGCTTCAATTACCCATTGAGGTTGTAGCATTTGTTCTGAAGGTGTTGAATGCAGCCAAGCCCTTTGTTATCACTATAGTCTTTTACAAAATTGTGGATATAGTGGCCATGTATTTTTCAAAATTGGCAGAGAAGACGGAATCTACACTTGATGATCAATTGGTACCATTGATCAGAAAAACGCTTAAGGCTCTTGTGGTTATTGTCGGTACTTTATTTGTGCTCAAAGAAGGGCTTGAAGTGGATATAGTTCCGTTTTTGACAGGGTTGTCTATAGGTGGTTTGGCATTCGCTTTGGCGGCACAGGATACCATTAAGAATTTCTTTGGTTCCATCATGATCTTTATAGATAAACCATTCCAGGTTGGAGATTGGATTACCTCAGGAGATGTGGACGGTACCGTTGAGGAAGTTGGATTCCGTTCGACAAGGGTTAGGACCTTCAGAAATTCGGTCATGTATATTCCCAATGGAAAAATTGCGGACGCCACCATCGATAATCACGGACTTAGACAGTATAGAAGATTTTACACCACTTTGACAGTGACCTATGATACACCACCTCAACTGATGGAGGTGTTTGTGGAAGGATTGAGGAAAATCGTTGAAAACCATCCTGACACCAGAAAGGACGGGTACCACATTTATTTCAATAATCTATCAAGCTATAGTCAGGATATCATGTTTTATATTTTTTTTGAAGTACCGAATTGGGCAGAAGAGTTAAGGTGCAGACATGAAATTTTAGTCTCTATTGTAAAGTTGGCCAAAAATCTTGGGGTAAGATTTGCCTTTCCGACACAAACACTGCACATGGAAGATTTCCCCGGTAAAAACACACTCGTTCCTTCTTATCATCAAGATTCATCTGTTTATCAAGGAAAACTGCAAGAGTTCATTGCCAAAGAACTTACTCGGAAAGAATAACCTACAAACCCAGATTAATTCGATACTTGGGGTTAAAATTCCTTATCAAATTTTCTTAAGTCAGGCTTAAACTTCCAAGTCCAAAAAAATCAATCTTTTATTGTAAGAGGGATTTTGAGAAATTCTAAAATTCCACTTTCACCAACCTTACTGATTAAAGCTTCATATTCACCTTTTATTTCAGAGGTATAAAAAAGTAAATTATCGGACGAAGTACCCTGGTAATTCCAGTATAAAATGGATCTGAAATCCGGGAAATTCGGATCTTCAATATTGTTGTTGAAATGTGGGGAAGGTAATTTTCTTGGCTTTTGTATTTCAGTGTAATTGAAATACAAGGCCTGTTCTGGTAGCTCAAATCGACCAAAGTCATTTTCAAACGAAGAGAAGCTGATTACACCTGAAAATTTATCATCATTCAAAATAAATTCTCTCGTCAATACCTCCAATCTTTGGATATTCTTTGGGTCAAATTCGGCCAAAGCATCTGCATCAAAAACAGGCATAGCATCAATTATAATTAGAGGATTTTCCTCAAAAACAGAATTTAAAGGGTTATTCAATACTTTAAACAATGTTTTTTTATCCTGCTTTCTGACCCAAACTTCCGGGACATATTCTTTTAATGTGGTTGAAATATTGTCAAACCTGTTATAATCATTCAAATAATAGGTTCTATCCGCTAAAAAACCTGCAACTACCGGATTGAAATCCAAGGAGTTTACTTCATAAAAATAGGAGGTCACTTGGGACGAGGTAATGAGATCTTGTAGAAAAGGTTTGTCTTTTTCTTCAATCACCAATTCCGGAAACACAAAATCATCTTGGAATTCAAATTCGAGAAAAGGGGATTTGGGTGTCAGATTGAGTTGTTTCCTGATATTTGATGACTGAATGATGAAGAAGTTATAGTCTTTCAAGGCTCCCAGTTCAAAAAACAAATCTCCTTTTTCATTTGGCTTTGCTGAAATCAATATTGATTGACTGCCATGCGCTGATAAAAAGAAAGTTTCTGTAGTATCCATCTCCGGATTTAGGTTTTTTATCCAGATAATATGTCCAAATGGTTCAGGAATGATATTTTCAGGATTTAATGGTTTTTTATATATTCTTCTATCAGAATAGACTTGAAAAGATTCTGGCAAATAGGTGTTTTTCAAAGATATTTAAATATAAAATGGGTTTGAGATTTTAGATTCCGGTAAGGGTATGGTCACCTCTGAATTTTGACTTATTGGATCCAAACGCGAGACTTCAGCCAATGCTGGCTTTTTGAAACCATACTTATCATTTAAATTCCGTGAGTTTGGTTTTTTGGGTGGCTTATTGGGATTGATCACAGTGATAAACTGGTTGAAAACGCCGGAATTTTCGCCAAAAGCACTGATTCTCGTATAACATCTGAAAAGGTAATGATCCGAATTAAGCTGGGTGGGTATTTCCAGATAACTCTCTGAACTGCCGGCTTCAAGGTTAATGATAGTTTGTGCCACTGCTTGCCCATTTTTATCAACCAGTTCTGCATAGGCAATTTTAGAATAGATTTTTTTATCGACTCCAGTGGCAAGAACTGAAAACCAAACACTTTCACCAGCTACGGCAATGTTTTTGGATACATGAGCAGAAACGATTTCATTGGCAGGGGTTTGCGCAGAAACAATCCCCGTGTAGTTTACAGATATTAAAGCGAAAAGAATCAGAACAATTTTCTTCATATCCTTCATAATCAATCCTCCCAAAAATCAGGTCTAACTTTTGAGCCCCTAAGCGTGCAGTCTGCACATCTTGTCTCTGTGGCCTGAAAACCCAAAATGACCAAGTCATCATTGACTTGAACGACAGGTAGCCTGTTAGGACTGGAAAATTCAAGCTCGTAATCACTGGGAGGAATCGTGTCATTAAAAATTTGGCAGCCGGCATAATCCTCTATATATACAGGCCAAGGTCTAAGTTCTTCAACATTGATATAATGGCGTTTTTCGCTGGATTTTCCCATACTGATAAATCCAACAGCGGCAGGGTCATTTGGATCGATAGGACTGATATTTCCTCTTACTAAGGAAGGCAATGGACTGAAAATACCCCCAATATCCTCCGTATTTTTTCTCATAATTTCCCAAAAATCAAAAGCTTCTTTACTTAAAGCTCTTTGCCTAACCTTGATACTGTAGCGTTGCATGAGTTTTTCTGAGAAGTTCGGGATAAATTCCAACTCCCTTTCATTGACCAAATAATTTGAGAATCTTGATGAGTTCTCCAAAACAATCCGATTTACCTTGTTTTCATTCCAGCATAAGTGTATGTTTTGGTCAGGCCTTCTCAAATCAATTTGTTTGGTTTGTGGGTTGAAGATAAATGAAGATGGAAATGCAGACCTGAATATCCAGGTTTCTTCATAATCCCAAATAAAGTATACGGCATTTTCATTTCCCTGGGCACTCACAAATAACTGAACACCATCTTCGTTACGGTTAAATCCGATTTCTGTGATCTCCGGACTTTCCAGTGGAAAAATGGGGTCAGAAGTATAACCTACATTACCCCTAAGAGTTATCTGAAGCCGATAGCTTATAGCTGTGTTGAATGAGCCTGTCAACGAATAGATACCCGGTTCTTTTTCGAAAAAGCTCCAAGATTCCCCGGTTTCTGAAAGCAAAGTGATAATGGCCCCGGTTTCCAACCTTATTGGATCTTGGGAATTGATAGGATTAGTCCTGCTTAACCGAATTATGGATTCATTGGATTCAGTTTCGATGTATCCCTCTATTACTAACAGGTTACTATCCTGAAATGAAACATCAGGTTCAAAAGGGTCCCTGCAACTAGAAAGTGCAGTGAAAAAAAGAAAGAGGACTATTATTAGGGAATATCTTCTTTTCATCAAATCCTGAAATTATAAGTGATAAATGGTATTGGATTGGCAAATATGGAAAGTTGGTAGCCTTGAAGGATGCCGTTGACAGGTGTATAATAGACGGAATAAGGATTACGTCTTCCCAATAGATTGTAAACACCCACAGACCATGATGAATGGGCCAGTTTACGGATTTTGTGGTTTCCTTCTATATTGAATGAAAGATCTACTCTGAAATAATCAGGAATCCGATAAGCATTTCTATCTGAGAAATATACCCTTTCTGACCCGCCATAATCGAATTTGGCAACCGGTAAGGTAATCGGTCTGCCTGTGCTGTAATTTGCGTTTAATGAAGCACTGAATCTTTTGCTCAATTCGTAATTTCCAACCAGTCCCGCATTGTGAGGCTGATCAAAGTTATTGGGGTACCAATTCCCGTCATTTATTTTTTCTGCGGTTTCATCCTCAGCTGTTCGGAGCAATGACCTGGAGTAGGTGTAGCTTATCCATCCATTCAATTTTCCGGTATTTTTTTTAAGTAAGATTTCAGCACCATATGCCCTGCCATCCGTCCGGAGTATTTGCTGTTCTATGGCATTATTCAATAACAAAGTAGCTCCTGATCTGAAATCCACCAGATTCCGCATGCTCCGGTGGTACGTTTCCAAAGAAAACTCGTATTTATCAATTCTTAGATTCCTGTAATAACCCACAGAAATCTGATTTCCCCATTGTGGAAGAATATTTGGGTCACTGAGTTTCCAGGTATCTGTCGGTGCTATAGCGGCATTGTTGGTCATCAAATGGATAAACTGTCTGCTTGTATTATATCCTGCTTTGATGGAAGAAATATTATTCAGGATATACCGGCCGGATATCCTGAATTCAGGTCCATGATTGGTACTGATGGTTTCACCTCTGCCAAAGGTTTTTTCACCGATAAGAGTTGAAGAGGAAATGGGCTGTCCCGGTTCATATAGCCTTTGTGTGTTGGGCCCGAGAAACTGATAAAACACGTATCTGGCGCCATAATTCAAAGAAATTCTATCGTTTATATCAAAATCATCTCCAATATGTATTGACGTTTCGAGTGCACGTTCAGTGTTTACTGTTTCTCCGATCACAATGGATTCGGATCCGACAGGAGAAAGGTAACCAGGGTTTAATTCATATCGGATACTGTGCACACCAAAATTCAATTTGTGCCTATCATCATATTCATAAACAAAATTGGCTTTTACAAAATCCTGTCTGAGATCAAATCCAAGGTCAAATGAATTTAGGGGGTTCTGTCTCCCTTCGATACTGTATTTATATTGATCCCTTCCAAGGACCAATTCCATCTCCATTTTTTCATTGAAATAATGTAGCCAGGAAAGATTGATATTTTGGTTCTGATATTGGAATAGGGTATCCCTGTCAAAACTAAAGTCATCACTGCTCAGGTAAGAATTGAATCGGATAGTGTTTTTAGGGTTGATTTTATGGGCCATATTGAAATTGAAATCATAAAAGGAAGCCCGTCCATTCTGGAAATCTGTATTCTCTTCCAATACATTCAATAGCCAATCTGAATAAGTTGCCCTACCGCCTACAATGAAAGTAGTGTTTTCTCCAATTGGTCCTTCCGCTGTCAGCCTTCCGGTAAGTAATCCAATCCCTCCGGAAATTTTTATTTTTTCCTCATTCCCATATTTTGCATTGACGTCCAAAACAGAAGATAGTCTACCTCCATATTTAGTCGGAATTCCGGCTTTGTATAAATCTACAGATTCCACTACGTCGGGATTAAACGCGGAAAAAATACCAAAAAGATGAGAAGGATTGTATATGGTGGAATGGTTGAACAAAATGAGGTTTTGGTCGGCAGCACCGCCGCGCACATTAAATCCCACACTTGCTTCGCCGACCGTCTGCACGCCCGGCAAAGTCAATATACTTCGAATGATATCCACTTCCCCCAAAACCGCAGGCAGCCGTTTCATGGTTTCAATATTCAGCTTTTGGACACCCATTTCAGGTCGGGAGATATTTGCCATCTTTTCTGAATTCACCACCACTTCCGATAGGCTGATCACATTTTCTTCAATAGAGATATCAAGAATACCATCTCCCTGAAGGCTGATTTGCCGCTGTTCCACAAACCCGCCAAGATTTTGGATGAAAAGAGAGTGGCGTCCAACTGGCAGTCGAATTTGAAATTCCCCATCTTCATTGGTGATGGCACGGGTAAAATTCACCTTCTCAAATACAACAGCACCAAAAACGGGATTTCCGGTTTCCAAGCCAGTCACCTTTCCTCTTAGAAAAGCTTCTTTATTTGATGAAGATGTACCGATTACATATAATTTATTTCTGGAATATGTCCTTTCTACATCTGCCAGTCTTTGAACTCTATCCAAGTCATTTTCTGAAAGTATTGGTTTGAAAAAACTTTCAGATAATGTCAAATTCAACGGTTTTTCTTTGGTAATGAAAACTCTTTTGTTCTCATCAATTACAAATTTGAATTCAGTATTATCGAATATTCCTCCAAGCACTTGTTCAAGCGTATTTTCCTTGGCACTGATGTTGACCTGAAGATCTGCTGTTTCATTTTGTGAAAAGTAAAACCGAAAAGAGGTAGAGGACTCGATTTGCTGAACAAATCGTGTAAATGGTATTCCGGCAAAAAGGCCATTGATTTTCTCGGTACCACCAGATTTGGATTCCTGGCCTTTGGCATAAGGAAGAATTAACCCCAATAAAATTATCAGGAGTAAAAATTTTCTTTTCATTTTTCCTGATTATTATAAAATTCGGTGACAAGAGATAAATAAGCTCTGGGACTGCGCTTGAAGTAAATACCCCTTCTTTTAAGTTCCTTTTGGAGTGCTTTTTTCTCCAGCCCAAAAAATTCATAAACATCTTTCTTTCTTTTTACCAAGTGAAATTCTTTTCCTTTTTTTAGCAGAAAATCAGATTCTTCAATGAAAATTCGACTGTATTTCCCTGTTTCTTTTTTTGAATTCACAGTTTTGAAATGTTTGCAAAAAAGCTGGGCATTTCCGTCAATTACCAATTCATAAAATCCGTTACTGTGATTACTGTAATCGAAGCTGTCATCGATTTTGACAAATTTTATTTCTTGTGGTTCCAGAATGGAGAAAGAGTTAATCTTTTCAGCTTGTATGATTGTTTTTTGACGGTGCAGAGGATGAAAAGTAATTACAAGATCTTTATATACATCATATAAAATCGGCACTTGCTCATAGAACAATCCATTAATAGTGATATTGCCAATTTCAAATTTCTTATCGTGCAAATAGGGGTGACCTTCAATATTATTAGGTGGATCCACATAATATCCGCCACTGACTACCTCTTGATGAAAGGGTATGTTTTCGGTGTATTGTGCTTGGATTAAAGGATGCATTTGAGCAGATGCAAACCCGAAAACCATTAAAATTGCAAATAAAAAAAACACTAAGGTTTTCATAGATTGATTTAAAGCTTTTCTAATTCAAAAATCAAATAAACAAATAAATTAGGTGATTGCATTATTAGTTCTTTAATTTTTATAGATGGTCAGAAAGACTTATTAATTGTGTTGCTTTCAGAGAGCTGTAATTGAATTTGAATTGGTACTGGTTAATGAAAAATCAATGAAATCCATCAAACTTTTATTGGGGTATTACACTCTCTTTCCCACGGAATTTATTAGATCGCTTTACAAAGTATGCATAGTGATCAGCCCCGAAAGTATCGCTAACTTAAAATTGTTTTAAAAATTTGATATTATTGTCCAATTAAAAAGGAAAAGACAATGGCCTCAAGAAGAAATGCGATAAAAACAATAGGGCTAAGTGCCGGAGCTTTTTTGGCCCCGGAAATACTGCATGCCTCATCTGATGTGAAGGAAGATCAATTCAGCTTTTGTCTCAACACAAGCACCATTATGGGGCAAAAACCTGGATTAAAAGGTTATCTGGATATTGCTGCCAAGGCCGGATACGATGGTGTGGAGTTATGGATCCGTGATATCCAGGAATATATTTCCTCAGGCCATTCGTTGTCTGAGTTGAAAAAGTATATTTCAGATTCTGGATTGCGTTTGGAAAATGCTATTGGATTTGCTCCTTGGATGGTAGATGATGAAGAAAAACGAAAATTAGGTTTTCTTCAGATGGAAACCGAAATGGAGCTCTTGGCTGAGTTGGGTTGTAATAGAGTTGCGGCTCCTGCAGCGGGAGTGAATGCAACTTTGGATTTATTTAAGGCAGGTGAACGCTACAAATCATTGTTGGATTTGGGTAGAAAAACCGGTGTAATGCCTCAATTGGAATTTTGGGGGGCTTTTTCCTACTTTCATCATTTGGGTCAGGGATTGATGGTGGCTGCAGTGGCCGATGATCCTGATGCCAGAATTCTTCCTGATGTTTACCATCTTTTTCGCGGAGGTTCCGGATTTGATGGGTTAAAAATGTTAAACGGGAATCTGATTGAGATTTTTCACATGAACGATTTTGTGGATACTATCCCAAGAGAGAAACAGGAGGATAAGGACAGGGTATTTCCTGGAGACGGAGCAGCACCCATGAAACAAATCCTGACTGATATCAGAAATTTAGGAGGAAAAAAGGTGTTGTCGCTCGAACTATTTAACCAAGACTATTGGCAGCAAGATGCACTTCAAGTGGCCAAGACGGGTTTGTCCAAAATGAAAAAATTGGTGGAAGAGATTTGACAGGAAAATATTTTAATTTAAGTCTCAGTTTTTGAAAGTAATAATGAATTTGGTCCCTACATTGACCTGACTTTCAACACTGATGGCGCCACCAAGACTTATGATATGGTTGTAAATTAGGTATAATCCTATTCCTTTACTGTCAAAATGATGGTGAAATCTTTGATTGATACCGAATATTTTATCTTTCACTTTGTCTATATCAAACCCAAGACCATTATCCTCAAAAATGAGTTTCTTTTTCCCATTCCTAATTAGAGTTGTTATTGAAATTTCGGGGGCAATTCCGGGTTTGGAATATTTAATGGAATTGGTGATCAGGTTCAAAAAAATACTTCCCAAATAACCACTGTTAAATTCAATTTCTTCAAGGTCCTCAAAATTTGTTTTGATTTTTGTACCGGAGTTTTTGATCAAGGATGGGATTGATTTCAAAACCGTATTCAATGAATCCCCGAAGTTGATTTTCTCAATATCCTGGTTTTTTTTGTCCTCTCCATAGAGAATATCAACATAATTGTTCAGTGTTTCATTCAGATTGTCACTCGATGATTTGAGCATTCCAAGTAATTCCAAGGTTTCGGGGTCTTCTATTTTTGATGAATCCAAGAGTTTAAAAATGGAAAGAAAATTATTTACTGGGGCTCGGAGGTCATGCGTTACGGTATAGGAAAGGTGCTTCAGTTTTTGATTGATTTCAGTCAAGTTTGATAACAAAAGATTTCTCTCTAATTCCAGATTCTTTTTTAGGGTGATATCTTTGGCAATGGCAAAGATCAATTCTTCTTTTTCCAGATACATTGAAGTCCAAGAAAGCCAAACTGTTTCGCCGTTTTTGGTTATATATCTGTTTTCAAAATTCAACAGCGGTTGACTTTTAGTAAGTTTTTTTCTTGCCTTAGAGGTAACATCTTTATCCTCAGGGTGGACAAAATCATTGATAGGACTTGAAAATAACTCCTCTTTGGAATAACCTAATAAATTGGAGACGGCAGGGTTTATTCTTTTGAAATAACCATCATATCCAGCTATACAGAATAAATCCGGAGATATGTCAAAGAATATATCAAGCTTATTTAGGATTTCTTTTTCCAATTGGTAACTACTCATTAAAAACTTGGGGATGATTTTCAGGGACGAAGCAATCTTCAGTGGACAAGTTATATAAAAAAACATCATCAATATAAAATTTTACGAATTTTAAAATCAATTAGGGAGCATGTATGGAAATCTTATGATGTAATTTTCAATAAAATATAAGGGCGTAAAGCATAACTGAAACAAACGCCAAAACAGGTCCCATGACCATCATCAACAAACCACCGGGTCGGAAGCTTTTTTGTGCTATCATTCCCGTAGAATAAGAAATCGCATTTGATGGCGTAGAAACAGGTAGCAAAAGAGCACAGGAACAGCTTAATGCGATAATCAAGGGTACTGCAAATCCCCAGATTCCCGGCAAAGACAATCCCAATGGTACAAGTATGGAAGCCGCCGCTGTATTGCTCATAATATTCGAAATCAATACTGCTACAATTGAGAACACAATTGCTACCCCTATCATGGGTATGGGGAGTTGGGATATTTTTTCCATGATAATGTCAGTCAACCCTACATCCACCATCGCAATACCCAAGGCTAATCCTCCTGCTACTAACATCAGTGTGTCCCATGGAAGTCTTCTGACGTCTTCAGCTTTTATTACCTGAAAGAGGGTGAGCAAAACTATGGGAATAGCGGAAGTGGCAGCAATTGGAATCCCATGTATGGGCTCGGTCAGCCACATGAGGACGGTTACTGAAAGTGTAAAAATCACAGCATACCTTTCAAATCCATTTTTGGTATTTGTTTTCCCCATTAGTTCTGATGTGTCTAGGACTATACCATCCAATTGCAGCTTTTTGGTTAAAAATTTCCAAAAAACATAAATAGAAATCAAAGCTACGGGAATGCCGAAAAGCATCCATTCTATGAAAGTAATATTGATGCCTTTTTCCTGAAGCGCCCCGACAGCAATTGCGTTTGGCGTACTTCCGATGATTGTGCCCATACCACCTAGCGTTGCAGCGGCAGGTATTCCGATTAAAAGCGCTTTTGTATATTCGGAATCCTTCCCCATCAATCTCGCCAAAGGCAAAATGGAAGAAACCATCATTGCTGTAGTTGCGGTATTGGACATCACCATGCTTCCTACAGCTGTGGTAAGCATCAATCCCAAAAGTAATTTGCTTGGATCTGAACCGAATTTACTTAGGGTAAACCTAAACAACGCTCTGTCCAGTGAAACAATACTCAAACCCTCAGCAAGAAAAAAACCTCCCAAGAGCAACCAGATTACATTGCTGGTCCAGGTTCCCAAGTACATTTCTACAGGGGTTTTTTGACCTTCAAGAACAAAGTCTGTCCCAAAACCAAACAATAGACCTGCAATAATAAATATACCTACTGCAAAGGGGGGGATCGCTTCAGTCACCCAAAGCCCAACTGCCAGGACACTCAGAAAGAAGACATAGTTGACATCATCAGGATATCCCAAATTCCGGAAAAAGGAACTGATAAAGGAAGCAAGGATTAAGTTTCCCGTAAAAGTAGAGGTTGCCCATATCCAACCTGATTTCAGTTTTCTATAAAGACGTATTGTTGCTCTTCTTGAATCGCTGTGAGCCATATAAAAATCATATTTAAAATAGAGAAGTAAAAATAAAAGAAAATTATTAGTTATGGGACTTGTTAACAATAGATTAATGTGATTTCCAGCTTTGCTGCTAATAACCAAAAAAAGGTTTGGAGTCCATTTCTATTTATCGTTTTGGATTAAAGGTAAATACCGCTGAATATCCGCTAATAAATCACCAGTTCTTACTGATGCAAAATCTTCGGATCATCAAATTAAAGTATTCCTCATGTCAAAATTAACTAGCTTTGGGAAGCTTTAGAATTATTTCAAATATTCTTCTAAAATCCAAAAGTCATGAACCAAACCCCTCTTGCCGAAAGAATGCGCCCCACTCAATTGGAAGATTTGATTGGACAGGAGCATCTTTCAGCCCCGAATTCATTTCTATACAAAGCCATTAAAAACGGTAGCGTGCCCTCGATGATTTTATGGGGGCCTCCGGGGGTTGGAAAAACAACAATAGCCAATATCATAGCCAATGAAATAAAGGCCCCTTTTTATACATTGAGTGCGATCAGTTCGGGAGTGAAGGATATTCGCGATATCATAGATAAAGCCAAGTTTCAAATGGGAGTGGTCCTTTTTATAGATGAGATCCATAGGTTCAACAAATCCCAGCAAGACGCACTTTTGGGGGCTGTGGAAAAAGGTGTGATCAGATTGATTGGAGCGACCACCGAGAATCCATCTTTTGAGGTCAATGCAGCTTTACTTTCCAGATGCCAGGTATTTACGTTGAATGCATTGGGTAAATCAGAGCTTGAAGCTATGATCCATCAGGCTTTGAAAAAGGATGTGTTTTTGAAAAAGAAAAAAGTCGAATTGAAAGAAACAGAGGCGCTGCTGAGACTTTCGGGAGGGGATGGCAGAAAATTACTCAATCTATTGGAGATCGTAATTGATGGTATCAATGAAGAGCGATGTGTAATAGAAGATAAGATTGTCATTGAAACAGCCCAACAAAAAGTAGCCTTATATGATAAATCAGGAGAACAGCATTATGATATTATTTCGGCCTTCATCAAATCTATAAGGGGTTCGGACCCCAATGCGGCAGTTTATTGGCTTGCAAGAATGATTGAGGGTGGCGAGGATGTAAAATTTATCGCAAGAAGATTGGTGATACTTGCTTCTGAAGATATTGGAAATGCCAATCCTAATGCGCTGTTACTTGCCACCAACTGTTTTGAAGCAGTCAAAATCATTGGATATCCTGAATCAAGGATAATTCTTTCACAATGTGTAACCTATTTGGCAAGCTCTGCCAAAAGCAATGCGGCTTATATGGCCATCAACAAAGCCCAGGCCCTTGTAAAAGTGAAGGGGGATTTACCTGTTCCATTCCATTTGAGAAATGCACCCACAAAATTGATGAAGGATTTGAATTATGGGAAAGAATATAAGTATGCCCATGATTATGAGGGAAATTTTGTGGAACAGGAATTCCTCCCTAATGAAATCAAAAACATGAAGCTCTATGATCCTGGTAATAACGCAAGGGAAAATGAATTGAGGAGATATTTACAGAGCAAGTGGAAAGGGAAATATGGGTATTGAAAAACAGCCAAAATAAGAAACTATTGAAAGATATCGAATCCTACTTTCTGAAAATCACCTCCTCATTTGGCACTCGAAACCTCCTTCCATAAATTCCTTCAGGTAATCCTTTTCCGCAGCCAATGATCATGCATATTTCTGAGCCTTTGGGTAGATTCAATAGTTTTCTCACCCTCAATGAATCCATCCCCTCCATGGGGCAAGTGTCATATCCTTCAGCTTTCATTGCATACATAAATGTCATGGCTGCCAAAGCAGCGCTTTTATGAACAGATATCCTGATATCCGTTTCCGAAACTTCCCTTACCATTGGTCTTCGTAATCCAATAAACCAGGCCACGAGCTGTTTGATCAATGACCATAGTGGGAATTTTGAATAAAGTTTGGGTATAAGTTTTCCGTAGTAGGATAGGGCCTGTTTTTGTTTCTTGCTGGGAGAATTTTTATAAGTTTCCTGAATATAGCCATAATTGGCTTTAGCTCGGCTTTTCCACATATCCCTCCTCGCCACCACGACTACCAACTCCCGGGCTGTAGTTGCAGCTTTTTGTTTCATGCAAAGCTTGTCGAGTATGGGTTTTAATGGAGAAGTTTCAGGAATTCTATAGAATTCCCATAGTTGCAGGTTGGAGCTGTTGGGGGCTAAAGTGGCCGCCTCAAGACATTTTTGAACTATTTGGTAATCGAATGGACTTTCTTGGTCAAATATCCGGACAGACCTTCTGGCCTCGATAATATCAAAAAATCCTAGTTCCTGTATATTTTCGTTCATTTGGTCAATTTTATTTTTATTGATTAGTCGACTTATTTAGTTTTGTTTATATTCAAAGCTAAAATTACATTTTATATCCTATACCATTTCATTCTTTTACTATGGTTTTGCAATTTCTCCGACTCGAATTATTAAAAAGTATGCGGTCCACAGCCTTCGCAAAGAGTGCTTTGGTTGCTATATTTCTGGCTTTTCTGGCAATAGTATTACTTGCTTATGTCTTATTACTTGGCCTCGTACTAAAGCAGATCATTGAAAAAGGCTTTGATAGCTCAGATGCTTACGCAACACTCAGTGGGGTATTGATTTATTTCTTTCTTTTTGAATTCATGTACAGGTATTTTATACAGAAACTTCCGGTGATTGAGTTGGAAAGATTTTTACATCTTCCGATCAAGAAAAGCATGATTATTCATTTTCTTTTGGGCAGATCCTTTGTTTCTCCCATGACCTTGATTGCTCCATTGTTGTTTCTGCCATTTGCGGTTCAGGAGGTTGCACCAAGGTTTGGGTCACCTGCTGCATGGTCATGGATGTTTTGTATTTTATTTACCAGTTGGTCTTTGCATTGGCTGATGCTATGGTTCAAACAAAAATTTGAAGATAGTATCACCGGAATAGGCGTAGTTTTTCTCGTACTATTACTCGGGGCAGGATCCAATTATCTGGGTTGGTTCAACTTGGGAGACATCATGAAACCCGTTTTTGATTGGTCTTTGACCAGTTTTGTCCCCGTATTGGTGATGTTTTTGGTTTTTCTTGCGCTTCACAGGTTGGCATTTACTTATTATTACAACAATGCATACTTGGAAGACCTTACCCAAGATGAAGATGTCCGTTTTGTCAATCAGGAGTTTGGTATTTTCAACAGGTTTGGACTGGCTGGGGAACTGGCTAATTTGGAATGGAAGCTGATCATCCGTCATAAGAAAAGCAGGACCTATCTGATGTTGGCAGGGTTTTTCCTGCTTTATGGGTTGATATTCTACGCCAATCCCCAATATTCCACAGAGGAAGGATTCTCTCATATGTTTGTTTTTGTAGGCTCATTTATAACGGGGATTTTTATGCTCCAATATGGGCAACTGTTTTTAAGTTGGAACTCAGCCAATTTTGATTTTTTCCTTCAAAAAAGGGACGGCGTGGAAAGTCTGATCAAAGGAAAGTATCTCCTCTTTATTGCTACTTCCTGTTTATGTTTTCTATTGTCAGTTCCTTATGTGTTTTTTGGATGGGATATTTTATTGATCCATATCGCTACCTTTTTATTCAATATGGGAGTAATAATGCACATGGTCATTTATTTGTCCTTATGGAAACCCAAACCAATGGACCTGAACAAAGGAGCTATGTTCAATTATGAAGGAGTGGGAATTGCTCAATTTCTGATGATCATCCCCATGTTTATGGCACCCTATATAGTTTATCTTCCTTTTGCATTGTTGGTCAATCAATATGTAGGATTACTTGCTTTGGGAATTATTGGAATGATGGGAATCTTGGCATTTCCTTATCTATCTAATTTGCCTGTGCAAAGAGTACTTGATAATCGGTATGAAATTTCATCATCATTTAGACAAGAGTTATGATAAGTGTACAAAATATTAAAAAACAATATAAAGAAGCCGTAGTGCTGGATGTGGAATCCATTGAAATTCCCAAATCTGAATGCTTTGGTCTGGTAGGAAATAATGGAGCCGGTAAAACCACCCTTTTCAGAATCATGTTGGATCTGGTAAGGGCTACTTCCGGTGAAGTTTTGATTGACGGCCAAAATGTCAGCAAAACCGAAGAATGGAAGTCTAGGGTAGGCGCTTACCTTGATGAACATATGCTGTTGTCGTATCTTACTCCCGATGAATATTTTGAGACACTGAGAAAAATTTATCGGCTTTCAGAAGAAGATTTGAGGTTGCATCTTGAAAATTTCAAAGACCTTTTCAACGATGAAATATTGGGCAAAAAGAAATATATCAGAGACCTGTCTAAAGGAAATCTGAAAAAAGTGGGGATAGCAGCTGCCCTAATGGGCAATCCAGAGGTAGTGCTGCTTGACGAACCTTTTGAAAATCTTGACCCAAGTTCCCAAATAAGATTGAAGAAGTTGATCCTTCATGAAAAAGAGAGGTCCCAGGTAACTTTTTTGATTTCTTCCCATGACCTCAACCACGTTACTGAAATCTGTGACAGAATAGTCTTGTTGGAAAAAGGTAAAGTAATCAAAGACCTGAAAGAAAAAGAATTGATGATGTCCGAATTGGATTCCTATTTCACAGGCTGAAAATATCCCAGAATGAATTTCCAAGGTGATCAAATAGACGGTTGAATCCCAGAGAATTTCAATGGGATTCTTATTTGTCTTATTGTTCTGTATTCCGACTTTAAGCCATTGTTCTATAAAAAGATATTCCCTTCTAAATAAAGAGTATTCATCTTTCCCTAAATCCCGATCAATATTTATCTTATCGATAAGTTTTGATCGGGATTTTTTTTGCCTACAAATCTTTATCAGATAGCTCAAAAAGCATTTTTAAGCTATGGAAATTTTTAATCGAAAGTTTTTTTAAAATAAATATTAAAAATTATTTGTTTTTTAAATATAAAAAAATGTAATTTGAATCGTAATAATTGTTGTATGAGACAATAATTAGTAATCTCGGTTCAGCTATCTCGCTGATAATGTTAATAGTGTAAATTTTTAAGTAACAAATTTAAACTTGTTTGAAAATGATGAAATATGTAATCAAATTGGAAATCAACGGAATTGAGTTCCAAATCAAAACCCTCGCAGGTAGTGAAAGAGAAGCAAAAGATAAAGCTTGGGATGTTATTATAGAAAGAACCTCTTTCATTTCTATTCGTCCTGAAGCTATAATGGAAGTAAACCGCAGTTTCAGTCAAAAAATGGTCACTGGATTTAAAAGTGCATTGTTGTTCTAGTTAGATGTAGTTTTTTTTATTTTAAGCATCTGGAAAGTATCCATCTTTTCAGGTGCTTTTTTATTTTTAATTCAAAAAGAAAGATCCATTTGATTTGAGGATAGGGATATTATATATTGTTATGTTTGTTAATATTAATCATCACTTTCAGATTTTCCCCTGGTAATTCTCAAAAAATATTTGATTGGGTTAAAATCTTGAAATGGCTAAAATAGATAAACATGGACTTAGGATTAAAAGGGAAGAATGCGATAGTATTGGCTTCATCCAAGGGGCTTGGAAAAGGTGTAGCTATAGCACTTGCCCAAGAGGGTGCTAATGTGGCTATTTGTGGTAGGGATAAGAATACTTTGGAGGCCACAAAAATGGAATTAGAAAAATTTGCTTCAGGTAGAATAATCTCTGGAACATGCAATATCATGGATGCAGAGGATAGAAGGCGTTTTTTTGAAAAGGTCAATGCTGCTTTTGGCGTGATTGATATTTTGGTCACCAATACAGGCGGTCCTGATGCAGGTAGTTTTGGAGATTTTGGATTGGAAGATTGGAAGAGGTTTTATGAATCTATGTTTTTGTCTGCAGTCGATTTCATACAGATGGTACTTCCGGGTATGAAAGATAAGGGGTTTGGTAGAATTCTGACCATCACCTCTGTTTCGGTCAAGCAGCCAGTTGACAACCTGATTTCCTCCAATGCTGTGCGCACAGCTTTACTTGGTCTGGTGAAAAGTCTTTCCAACGAGTTGGCCCCTTCGGGCATTACTGTAAACAACATTATGCCCGGTTACACCATGACAGATAGGCTAAGCCAATTGCTGGAAGGTAATCCAAATGTGGATAAATTAAAAGATTCCGTTCCCATGAAACGTTTTGGCAAGGTTGAAGAATTTTCCGCAGCGGCTGTGTTTTTATTGAGTGAACGTGCAAGCTATATCACAGGGCAGTCATTGGCTGTGGATGGGGGTTTGATAAAGGGATATTAGGAAGGGATGAATAGAGAAGCGAGAGATTAAAGCAGAGAAATTAGATTATAGAGCTGAGATGCGAGAAGAAGCCATTTCTTTAGAGCAATTCTCAATTTAAGGAGCCGGAACCCTGTAGGAAAGCCTTCTCCTTTGCTTTAGGGGATCTCCAAACCTTTAGAATACATTAATGTTCGCATCCTACACCGATGTGAGGGTCTCCATTATTATAAAAACACGTTTTGGTGCGTACATCGCCAAAAGCTTTCAAGAAGGATATAATCCCTTCCTTTGCTTTTCTCACTGTTTGGCTGCATTTGGCGCAGTTTAAGTTGGGTTAGAATTATATTTTATTGAAAATAAACCAAAAATCCCTCCCTCCCCCAAAAACTCAAAGAGTTTTGGGGGAGGGAGGGATTTTTAAGTGGAGCTGGAGGGATTCGAACCCTCGTCCAGATAGGGAAACACCGTACCGTCTACATGCTTAGTCACCTGTTGGGTTTTCGATCAAGTACTGCTGGGTGTCACACCTATACTTGACTTAGCCACTTGTCTTAGCCCCGATTAGTAGCCTCACAGGGAGCATCACTGTCTGATCGACACCCCAAATCCATCCGGACAGCGCAACAGATGGTGGGATGTGGCCGGGGAGTCACTCTTGTAACTCAACCCTTTAAGCGGTATCTATCCCCGTAGGGTTAGATTAGGCAGCCATGGCGTAACGAGTTTCGCCAA
>CAZLJT010000007.1:0-548 GCA_964559905.1 uncultured Aquiflexum sp. | reverse complement strand
CACACCTATACTTGACTTAGCCACTTGTCTTAGCCCTGCTTAGTAGCCTCACAGGGAGCGGCTCTATCATTTCGACACCCCAGAATCAACCCGGAAAGAGCGGCGGGTTGCGGGATGTGGCCGGGGAGAATCTATCGAATCTCAACCCTTTAAGCATTATCTATTCCCCTGAGGGATAGATTAGGCAGCCATGGCGTAAGAAGTTTCGCCAGTTATAGTCGTATGAATTATTCAAGGCCGTACATACTCCGGCCTGCATGCGAGCCCAGTCCTTACACCTACTGTCAAAACCGGTCAGCCCCATTGTTTCTAAATGGGAGACAAATATAGGGGAAAAATGGTTCAATGTTAGATTTCTCTCTTCGTTCGAAATGACAAAACCCTACAACCTGCCACCATCCTTGCAATCCGATTCAAAAAATGGAACCTTTGTGGCTCAAAAAATAAATCTGTTTTGAGAAAGATTATTTTCATTGTATTGTTTTCTTTTTCCTTTTCTTCCTACTCCCAATCACTAAATATATATTTGCCTTCAAGACCGGGATTTC
>CAZLJT010000006.1:0-35416 GCA_964559905.1 uncultured Aquiflexum sp. | reverse complement strand
ATTTTGATCCCAATGTGGCGCGCCTAGTCCGGCCATAGCCGGAACAAAATATACCCCGTCATTATCCTCTAGACTTTGCGCCAATTCCTCACTTTCTTTGGCATGACCAAAGAGTTCGATTCCATCCCTTAGCCACTGTATGGCTGCACCACCTATAAAACCCGAGCCTTCCAAGGCATAGGTTATTTTTCCGTTGAGTTCCCATGCAACTGTGGTGAGCAATTTGTTTTTTGATTTTACAGGTTTTTCTCCTGTATTCATAATTAAAAAACAACCTGTTCCATAGGTGGTTTTCGCCATTCCGGGTTCAGTACATAGCTGCCCGAATAGTGCTGCTTGCTGATCACCTGCGATTCCTGCAATGGGTATAGGTAAAGGGAAAAGATATTCCGAAGTATGACCATAGATTTCAGAGCTTGACTTTACTTCTGGAAGAATGGAAGCAGGAATATCAAATAAGTCCAATAATTCTTGGTCCCATTTTTTTTCGAAAATATTGAACAACATTGTCCTACTTGCATTGGATACATCAGTGACATGCACTTTTTTGTGGGTGAGATTCCAAATCAGCCAAGTGTCTACCGTACCAAAAGCGATTTCCCCATTTTCAGCTCTTTCCCTTAGACCCTCTACATTGTCCAAAATCCATTTCACTTTGCTCCCAGAAAAATAAGCATCCAAAACCAATCCTGTTTTGGATGACACCATCTCTTCTTTACCTTCCGCCTTTAATTGATTTATGAAGGAGGCTGTTCTCCTATCTTGCCAAACAATGGCATTGTAGACTGGTTTCCCTGTTTTTCTATCCCAAAGAATGGTGGTTTCCCTTTGATTGGTAATGCCAATAGCCGCTATAGATTTGGCCTTGATATCACCTTTGGCCAAGGATTCCGCTAAGACTGACGATTGAGTAGACCAAATTTCCATTGGGTCATGTTCCACCCATCCTGATTTTGGGAAATGTTGTTTGAAAGTTCTTTGGGCTACACTGATGATTTCGCCCTTTTTGTTAAAAATAATTGATCTGGAGCTGGTTGTGCCTTGGTCCAGTGCCATAATGTATTGCTCCTTTTGGCTCATAATTATTGGGTTATGATGTATGTATTGACTGTTTTTTCGAATTCTTCCAATTCATTCGCTATCCAATCTTCTCCTAATTCCATCTCATGTGCCATGATTTTAGCCGCTTTTGGTCCCATCTCTTTTGCTGCTTTGGCATCCAACAGCATTATCCGGAATCTCCGTGAAACTACATCTTCAAGCTTTACGGCCATTTCATTTCTAACCATCCAAATCAGTTCGGCTATAGTATAAGGGTGATTGGGGTGTAATTTTTCTGCCCACTCAGGATGGTCCTTGATCATGAATTTGATCTGAGAGGCATCCGAGCCATACACAGACATGTGCCCTTTCTCTGGATTTTCTGTAAACCCATGGAGTTTTTGATCGGCAGACTTACTGGCTTTCATGGATTCTCCCGTGACTTTGTTGAAATAATCCACTGTATCTTCCCCCATTTTTCTAAATGTGGTCCATTTCCCCCCTGTAATGGTTACCAAATTAGAATCAGAGACTATTACTTTATGGCTTCTTGAAATTTCTTTGGTTTTAGCGCCCTTTTCTTTTGGAGCTGCCAATGGTCTTAAACCAGCAAAAACGGATAAAACATCCGATCTCAAAGGTTTTTTGGTCAAGTAAGCTTGTGCCGTTTCAAGCACAAAATTGATCTCTTTTTCCAAAGCTTCAGGTTCGAGTTTGGCTTTGTCCACAAGGGTATCTGTGGTACCGACTACCAGTTTTCCTTGCCATGGAACTGCAAAAAGCACTCTGCCGTCTGAAGTTTTCGGGATCATCAAGGCATCCTTCCCGCCAAGGAATGATTGGTCGAAAACAAGATGGATACCTTGGCTCGGTTGGATGCTTTTTCTGACTCCAGGTTGGTCCATTTGCAGGATCTTGTCAGCAAAAACACCCGTCGCATTGACCACCATTTTTGCTTTAATCCGGAGGTGGTTGTCTTCGATCTGGTCCTCGAACATCAGTCCATTCACCTTTCCATTTTCGTCCTTGGTCAAGCCTGTCACTTTTGCATAATTGAGGACGCATCCCCCCAACTCATCACAAGTCTGGGCAACGGCAATGATCATTCTGGCATCGTCAAACTGACCATCGTGATATACCACTCCGCCTTTCAGTCCATTCTGCTTGATTTGGGGAAGTCTGGCAATGGTTTCTTTTTTATTGATGAACTTGGATTTGCCCAATCGCCATTTTCCTGCCATCCAATCGTAAAGCTTGAGCCCTACACTATATTGAAGTTTATCAAACCAAGTATAAATAGGTATAATGAAAGGTTGGTTATACGTGAGATGGGGAGCATTTGCCAAAAGTCTTCCCCTTTCCTTCAGTGCTTCCAATACCAACCCAACGTCTCCCTGTGCCAGGTACCGCACACCACCATGAAGCAATTTTGTGCTTCTGCTGGATGTGCCTTTGGCAAAATCGGATTTATCCAATAAAACAACCGAAAGCCCGCGGGACAAAGCATCCAAAGCTACACCGAAGCCGGATGCACCTCCGCCAATTACAGCTATATCCCAAATTTTTTCCTGACTTTCTTTTAACCGCTTCAGGCTTATTGACCTATTCATAACGAAAAATTTTTGTTTTCAAGTTATCAAAAAATCGCCAAAATAAAATTGAATCAGTGTGAATAATCTCAAGTCTATCCAACAAAAGTAATGGAAGCCTGAAATAGGATCGAGCTAAGTTTTGGAGTTTAAATTGCTATGGTTGTCAATCCACAGGAAAGAATATACACGGCATGAATAAGTATCACCAACTCTAAATCTCTCCAGCCTTTACTAATAAAAAATGGACATCAGAATTTAAAAATCTTTGTAAACAGCCCTATTTACCTTTGAGGTTCCATCTTTGAATAATTCCACTACAAAAATATAATCATATTCAATATCTTCAAGTTCCGGATACTTATCACCTTTTCCTACAAAATAATTGACTACATGGTGAATAGAGTTGCTGTGCCCCACTACGAGAGCATTACCTTTTTTAACCTTCAATTTTTTTACAAGTTCATCATGATATTTGACTTCGTATAATTCGATTGAAATTCCAAGTTTATCCGCCAATGGCTGCACAGTGGCCCTTGTTCTGATAGTATTGGTACTGTAAATATGTTGAATATTCTTCCCTTCAAGTATTTGGGCAAGCTTTTTTGATCTGACAGTTCCTGCTACACTCAATTCAGGGTCATCTCCTACCAAGATTTTCTCAGCATGTCTTACAACATAGATTGTTTTTGGTTCTTGAACTGGACCGCAGGAAAACGCTGCTAAAAATAAAACAAATAGGATCAAGTGACTTTTCATATTATCAGGGATATTGAATTTGGATTCTAAAGTATCCAAAAAACAGCTTGAATTGGAGGAAACATAGAATAATTAAGTCTTTACATTTCATTGATTTCGATTATTCTTTGATGATACCAATTGAAAATGGATTCATATGCAATTGGGTAGGTGAATTTTTCCAACAAAATTCCATTCTTGATGATAAAGTGAGTAGGTGAGGTAACCACATTGAATTTGTTTTCAACTTCATCTCTTTTCATGAGCATGGTCAGATAACCAAAATCCCCGTTTTTTTCTAAGTATTTTCTGGTTTTATCCTCATGACTCAAGGAAAAACTTAGAAATAATATCTCCTTATTTTCTTTAAAAGAAGCTGATAATTTCGATAAGAATGGCTCTTCTTGTTTACAGCCTTTGCATCCTACATACCATATGTTGATGACAAGGGTTTTGTTCTTCAATGATTCCACGGGTATCACTTGCCAATCCATTGAAAGGTAATCCATCAAAGGGAATTCATTACCAATCGCTGGCCCCTGTTTTCTAAGATCATATTCTATTTCGAAGGGGAAATCGGATGTCTGAGCATTGCTGGTTTGGGTAGGGAATATGGATATTGAAAAAAGTAGGACGGAAACCATCACAATTCTAGATATGATTTTTAAAGTAACCATACTCAAATTAAATAAATAAATGGCTGTATTTCAATAGTTAACCACTATAACTGTTGTCAAGGTGCTGATCTTTTCCCTTGTAGGGCTCAAATTCTAAATACTGTTCCCAGAATGGTTCTTCAGGTAATGCTGCTCGGAGGTAAAGTTTTTCTTTTTTGATTGGGTGGACAAAAACCAAATGGAAAGCATGTAAATTTATACTCGCATCCGGATTGGGTTTGGAAAATCCATATTTCAAATCCCCTCGGATGGGACATCCCATGCTGGCCAGCTGAACTCTGATTTGATGTGGGCGCCCTGAAACGGGTCTTACTTCTACCAACCAATGGTCATTGAGTTTGCCCAATCTTTTATAGTTTAATTCAGCTTTCTGAGACCCTTCCACTTCCTTTTCGTAGGCAGTCACCACATTACGTTGTTCATCTTTTACTAAATAGTGGGTAAGTTTCCCGATTTCTTCCTTTGGCTTACTTTTTACAATTGCCCAATAGACTTTATGTATTTCCCGTTTGCGGAAAAGTTCCATCATCCTTTCCAGACCTTTGGAAGTTCTTGCAAATACAACTAGCCCACTGACAGGCCTGTCCAATCTGTGGACAGGATGAAGAAAAACATCACCTGGTTTGTCGTATTTTTTTTTGATGTATTCCCGGCAATAGTCTGTAAGGGTTTTGTCCTTTGTTTTATCACCCTGAACCAAAATGCCCGCAGCCTTATTGACTACCAAAAGATGATTGTCTTCATAAACAACATTGAAGGGTTTCTTTTTCATATTTATTGACCGAAAGGTTTTCCTCCCACAAAGACACAAAGTCACGAAGGGAAATTTGATTTAATTGATTACTAAATTTAAACAAAACAAATCTTTGTGCCTTAGTGGCTTTGTGGTGTTTTTTCTTTAAAACTCAGAAGTGAAATGGAATTCAATTTCAGGATAGTTTTCCTGTACCATTTGAAGCCAGGATTTAGATTCGGCCATGAAGACCAACTTTCCATCTTTGTCATAGGCAATATGCCGGTTTTTTGACCTCACAAATTCATCCAACTGCTTTTTGTCCTTGCTACTGATCCAGCAGGCCTTGTATAGATTCATTGGGGCAAACTCCACAGAAGCATTGTATTCATTTTTCAATCTGAATTGAATGACCTCAAACTGCAATTGACCCACCGTTCCTACTACCTTTCTATTTCCCATTTCATAGGTAAAATACTGGGCGACTCCTTCTTCCATCAACTGTTTCAGACCCTTTTCCAATTGCTTGGTTTTCATGGCGTCTTTGTTGATAACTTCCTTGAAGATTTCCGGAGAAAAACTTGGGATTCCTTTGAAATTCATGTTTTCGCCTTCTGTAAGGGTATCCCCAATTTTGAGGTTTCCTGTGTCAAAAAGGCCTACAATATCTCCCGGAAATGCTTCGTCCACAATTTCCCTGTCTTGAGCCATAAATTGTGTGACATTCGAGAACCGTAGCGGCTTAGGTCCACGGACATGATTGTAAGGTTTGTTTCTTTCAAATTTGCCCGAACAAATGCGCAGGAAAGCAATTCTGTTTCTATGGTTGGGATCCATATTAGCATGGATTTTGAAAACAAAACCTGAAAATTTAGGTTCATCAGGCAATACTTCCCTTTCCTCGGTCTGTCTACTTTTGGGTGATGGTGCAATTTTGATGAAGGTGTCCAACATTTCATTTACCCCAAAATTATTCACTGCTGAACCAAAAAACACCGGAGCAATTTTCCCTTCTAAATATTCCTTGGGGTCAAAATCCGGATATACTCCTTCTATTAATTCTACGTCTTCTCTGAGCTGATTGGCATTGGTTGTACCTATTAGCTTATCTAATTTTTCGTCGTCAAGGTTGTCAAAAGTCTCCCTTGCATCACTTAATTTTCTTTGGCTGGGAGTAAAAAGATTGAGCTTTTTATCATATAGATTATAAACACCCTTGAAGCCTTTTCCCATTCCGATCGGCCATGACAATGGCCTAACCTGAATATTTAGTTTTTCTTCCACCTCATCCAACAACTCGTAGGGATCTCTGCCTTCCCGATCAAGCTTATTGATAAAGCAAATAACAGGTGTATTTCTCATCCTACATACTTCCATGAGTTTTTCGGTCTGAATTTCAACGCCCTTCACACAATCTATCACCATAATAACCGAATCCACCGCTGTCAAAGTCCTGTAGGTATCTTCCGCAAAGTCTTGATGGCCTGGTGTATCCAACAGATTGATTTTTACCCCTTTATATTCAAATCCCATCACAGAAGTAGCTACTGATATTCCTCTTTGTTTTTCAATTTCCATCCAATCCGACTTGGTGGCAGTATCTATTTTGTTGGACTTGACGGCTCCGGCAGTCTGAATAGCACCTCCAAAAAGCAATAACTTTTCGGTCAATGTAGTCTTCCCTGCATCGGGGTGTGCTATGATGGCAAAAGTTCTTCTCTTTTGTATTTCTTTGGTCAGGCTCATGTAAATAACTGATTCTGTAATTTTCAGCCTGCAAAGGTAAGGTTTTAATTCGTAGGTTGGAAGGTTATGAAACTTTAATCATCTCTGTATGGGATAGGTTCCTTTGGTTAGAATTTGGATTTAGGCCTTTTGTCCCAAAAAATCTTCTCTCTTGAATCCGGAAATCCCTTCTTTGGTTCCATTGAGGACAATTCTAAACGTTGTTCCTTTGCCGGGTTCAGAATTTTTCACAAAAATTTTACCATTATGGTAACCTTCGATAATTCTCTTTGCCAAAGTCAACCCCAGACCCCAACCTCTTTGGCGCGTAGTAAACCCCGGATTAAAAACCTTTTTGTACATGCTTTTATCCATCCCTTTTCCAGTATCTGTGATGTCCACGAATACGTAGCGCTCACTTTCCTTGATAATATCTATGGTGATTTCTCCCTGACCCTTCATGGCATCCACTGCATTTTTACAAACATTTTCTACTACCCATTCAAAGAGTGGTTTGTTCAGCATAGCTTCAATGTTGTTTGCATAGCCATTCACTTTCATTTCAACCTTGGTAGAAATTCTTGGCCTTAAGTAATTGATGGCTTCATCGACAACTGAAAAAACATTTTCCGGTTGGATTGAAGGACTACTGCCTATAGAACTAAATCTCTCTGTCACCATTCGGAGTTTGACCACATCCTTATCCATCTCTTGAATGACCTCTTTATTTTCTTCCCATATAGGGGAATTCTTTAAATAATCAATCCAAGCCATTAATGATGCTATAGGCGTACCGAGTTGATGGGCTGTTTCTTTTGTCAGTCCTGCCCAAACCCTATTCTGTTCTGCAACTTTGGACTGGTTGAAGACTGCATATGCGAGAACACCAAATACCAAAATGACAGAAAGTTGAATATAGGGATAGTATTTCAAAGAGGTCAATAATTCTGAATTCCGATAATATACATTCGATGACTCTTCTATAGGAATAGGTTCATATTCTGCTTTCATTTTAAGAATCTCTGTTCTGAGAGTTTCCTTTTTGTCCTCTTCAGTTGCTCTTTTTTTGAACTTGATATTCCGGTGTTCAAAAGGCTCACCTTCCTCATTGACAATTATGACAGGGATGGAGTTATTTTGTTGGATGATTTCCTGATTGATGAAACTAAGATTGTCAGTATTTACAGCTGCATATTCAAGGGCTTTTGCCAAAAGTTCGATCTGTCGTTTTTCTCTTTCTTTCAGTTCTTCTACCAATAAATTGGTATAAAAAATTGAACCAAAACTAATAATCACCGAACTGATGAAGATAAGCCATTTAATCCGGTTTTTATTTTGGTAAAAATCTAGAATGGCTATGTCCTGAAGTTTGTTTTTCATTGAATTGAAACTTGGTATTTAACAGTATTCCAATAGAAAACTCATTTTGTCCATAGATATTATCAATCGGACAAAATTACTTCTATGAACCTGCTGGTCTTATTT
The DNA here is from genome assembly GCA_964559905.1 of uncultured Aquiflexum sp. Classification (GTDB taxonomy): domain Bacteria; phylum Bacteroidota; class Bacteroidia; order Cytophagales; family Cyclobacteriaceae; genus Aquiflexum. The sequence goes on along the minus strand of CAZLJT010000006.1, from coordinate 27,428 downwards.
TTGTGGATAGGTATATGTAATAACCATAAATATAAATATTATGAGCACAAACGATATCGGATTAGAAATAAAAGACAGTAAGGTTCTTGTCAAAAAGTTAAATAACCTATTGGCCAGTTATGAAATATACTATCAAAATCTCAGAAATTTTCACTGGAATATAACCGGTCCAAATTTCTTCGAGCTTCACGCCAAATTTGAGGAGTTGTACAATGAAGCGACCTTGGCTATTGATGAGACCGCTGAAAGGATTTTGACACTTGGCGAAAGGCCATATTCCTCCTTTAGCGAGTACATTGAAAATTCTGTAATCACAGAGGCTAAAAAGGTTGACGAGGCCAAAAAAATGGTTGAAATCGTCAGAGATAATTTAAATTCTTTATTGAATCTGGAAAGATCAGTTTTGGAAACAGCCGGAGACCATGGTGATGAGGGAACAGTGACCTTAATGAGCGATTATATTTCTGCCAAAGAGAAAACTGTTTGGATGCTTTCCGCCTACTTGAAATAATTGAAAATCCATTTGAATAAAAAAAGAGGATGAGCTTCAGGCTTATCCTCTTTTTTATTAAACATTTACATGCCTCTCCGCATGGTAGGAAGATCGCACAAGTGGGCCTGATTCCACGTATTTCAGTCCTCTTTTCAATCCTTCTTCCCTGTATTCAGCGAATAAATCCGGGTGGATAAATTCAGCTACTTCTATATGCATTTTTGTAGGCTGAAGATATTGGCCAAGTGTCAGAATGTCACAACCATGGATGACCAAATCGTCCATAGCTTTCAATACTTCGTCTTTCTTCTCACCCAACCCGAGCATAATACCTGTTTTAGTTCTTTTGCCGTACTCTTTTGTCAATTTTATCTGTTCCAAAGACCTATTGTATTTGGCCTGAGGCCTAACTCTTCTATATAGACTTTCAACTGTTTCCATATTATGGGAAACGACTTCCTGACCTCCGCTGATCATTCTATAAAGCGCATCCCAATTTGATTTGACATCAGGGATAAGGGTTTCAATAGTTGTTGAAGGTGAAAGTCTTTTGGTTTCTACAACAGTTTGAAACCAGATTTCAGCTCCTTTGTCTTTTAATTCATCTCTGTTGACGGAAGTAATTACGGCATGTTTTACGCCCATCAATTGAATAGCTTCAGCCACTCTTCTTGGTTCATCCGTGTCGTATTCAGGTGGCCTACCGGTTGCCACTGCACAAAAAGAACAGGATCTGGTACATACATTCCCCAAAATCATAAAAGTTGCAGTCCCTGCACCCCAACATTCACCCATATTGGGACAGTTTCCACTTTCGCAGATGGTGTGAAGCTTATGTTCATCTACTAATTTCCTTACTTTTGCGTATTCTTTTCCAATAGGTAACTTTACTCTTAACCAATCTGGTTTTTTTCTTTTTGTTGCCTCTTCGGATATAACTGGAAGTTCAATCATTTTATTTTTTTAATGTGGTTAGCAAAATTAACCTTAATGAGCAAGTAACGCCAAGGGATTCTTTATCTTCTGAATCCATAGAAAAACGTAAAATATACCGATTGGAATATTTGGTTATTCTCTGTGGTTGGCATTAATGGGATTTCTTTGGTAAAACCTTCTAATTGGTATCCAAGTTCCAAGCCGGTTACATTTGATTTAAAAACGCCGAATTCAAAATTTACAGCAACCTTAGCGTTTGCGCCAAAAGCTACTTGAGATTCACCGATTCCTTCAAAAACTCTGCCTGGGCCAAGAATATTAAACCTGCTTTGATGTACTTCAGGATTAAATTGCTCTCTGACAGTTTCAACTCTGCTGACAGCATATTCAATAAAATAAGGTGCTATGATCCCTATTGTAGGTCCAATTGCTCCCAATAATGAAACCTGAACTCCTTGCTGGGGGGCTTTTTTTCCGACTATGATTTCACGCCCATAATAGGGTCTTATCGAATACAGGTAATTTGATTTACCGAAAATATAGGAATTACCCAATACGGTATTGTATCTGACTTCTTTTGGATTTTTGACATTAACCAGATCTAATCCAAAAAACTGAAAATTAGAATCATCTATCCTGTAACCTAACTTTAGGGTAAAGCCTCCAATCAAACCCCCATTGGTATTCTTGTTGATGCCGACAAGAACTTCCTGATCATATTCATAATCCCCGGCATCTTCCCTTTGGGCTTGCAGAGGGCCGTATAGGCCTAAGAAAAAAATGATCAGCAGAAATTTTTTCGCTTTTTTCATAAATTATAGTGACAGTATTAATGCGAATTTCTATGCTTGGTTATTTAACTGAAAATAAAAGTAAGAGTTTATATGTACTATAAAAAGGATAAACCAATGAAATCTTTAAAGCTTCATTTTGTGTTTTAGATTTTTGGTGAAATCTTGTTCTCTTGAAGTTGTAGATTATTGATTTGTAGATTTTTTTGGAATTGACCATCTCATTCTTTGATTGGATTTTGGTTCTAATATGTGATGCTTTTAAAAATTTTTTCTGTAAGATGTAGCGTTTTGTAATTCAATTACGTCTAGTTTTCAAGGGTCTAAAAACCAACCTGAACCTTTGGAAAAAATCATTATCCAAAAAGCAAAGAATGGCGATTACAAATCCATAGAAATGCTTTATAAGCACTTCTATGGCTATGCTATGAGTATTGCTTTGAGGTATTCAAATTCAAGGGAAGAGGCCTGTGAAATAGTCAACGATAGCTTCTTAAAAGCATTTGACAAATTATCCCATTATAGTCTTGAAAATTCTTTTAAGGGCTGGTTTCGAAGAATCCTCATCAATACATCAATAGATTATTACAGAAAAAACGTGAAATATTTTGCGGTTATGGATATTGAAAAGGCCGACATGGAAACTTCTGATCCGGAAATTATAGATCAGCTTTCGGTTAATGATATTCTCGGTCTGATGAGAGGCCTTCCGGAAGTCCTTAGGCTAGTTTTCAATATGTATGAAATAGAGGGATATTCCCATAATGAAATTGGAGAAGTATTAGGGATTCCCTCGAGTACTTCCAGGACTTACCTGGCCAGGGCTAAAAAACAGTTGCGTGAAAAAGTGGGGGATTTAAATAAAATCAAAAATGAAGGAGCAATTCGATAAAAGACTTGTTGAGAAGATAAAAGACTCCTTTGAGCAATATCAGGAGCCTTTGGATCCTGTTCAGTTGGAAAAATTCAAAAAGCTATATCTTGGAAAAAAGAATAAGGATTTCCTTTCTTTATCTGGAATTTGGTGGGGTGGTATTGCTGCAAGTATCATTATTGGAGCATTTATTGTTTTTCAGAAAGATGGGATTCAAAATAATTTTATTGATGCATCCCAAGAACTTATTAGTAGAAATGAAGCAAAGATATCAAGTGAAGGTTTTACCCCAGTCGATACTGCCAATACCGCTTCGATAAGTCTTGAAAGTTCTAATTTGGAGTTATCGGGTAAAGTAAAGGAAGCTTTGGATAAAGAAGTTCAGGTAAGGATTTCAAGTATAGCGAAAAATGCAAATACCGGGAAAGCCCCAAAGTCTGGCATAAATCCTGTCGAAATTGATTCGAAGGCCCTTGGTGATAATGCATTGAATAAGGAAAACCAACTTGAAAATATTGAAAAGGTTTCGGTTCCTTTTATTACTGCTATTAAAGAACCTACTGAAAATATTGCAGGTGATGAAGGTGAGCAGGAAGCCATTGACTATATTCAAAATTGGCTTGGGGACGAAAAAGAAATCGATCTTTCAAAGACAATTGTAGAGGTTGAAAGTAAAAAAGAACCCATTAAACTTGGGGTCTTGGTTGCGCCGCAGACAATTTCAAATACAACCCAAGCATTGAATTTAGGTGCGGGAATCATGTCCGAATTTTCATTTTCAAGGAGGATCAAACTTGATGTCGGACTTGCTTATGCCAGACAGCATATTGAACCGACTTATGGTGGGGCACTTTATGCATCCGCTGATTTTTCCAGTTCCAATGATGCTTTATCATCGGCCGAATACGCGAGATTGGCGACTTTATCAGGTAATTACATAAATGCCTCCAGCGAATTGAGTTTTGGTCAATTGGAAATACCCATAAATTTGAAATTTAAAGTGTTAGAGAATAAATCCTCCGACCTCTATATGGTATCTGGTTTTTCAAACATGTTGTATTTAAACCAGCAAAATGTAACAACTTATAGCGCCGTTAATCTTGCGCAGCCTGGGTTTTCAAATTCAAATCAAGTTGTTGAGACTTTTACACAGACCCAAAGACCGGATTCAGGGTCCGGAAATGTCGATTCCGGGCAGACGTTAAATTTAGGAATCGGTTATGAACAAAGTCTGAAAAACGGTACGTTTATCTCCATAGAACCATTTTATAAAATGTCATTAGGAACACAGACATTTTCCAAACAGCAGTTTTCAATTGGTGGGGTAAACCTTAGAATGAATTTTCAAATCAAAAATAAAAAAGAATAAAATGATCAAAAGAAGTGTTTTTCCAGCATTAGTTGGTATGACCATGTTAATTACTTCTTGTTTTCCTGAAGTTGAATCAGATGTACAAAAGTCAATTGATAGAGATGATAGTTTACTGGCAAACTTTATTTCGAGAAACAATATTGATGCAATCAAGACCTCTCTTGGCTATTATTACCAAAAAGAAACAACCAACGAGATTGGAGATCAGATTGAAAATGGAGAAATTGTTGGAATTTATTACGAAATAAAAACAACTGATGAGCAGCTCATTGAATCTTATTTAGATGAGTCAAAAAGACCAAGAATATTTGTCCATTCAGAGGGAGGGCTTGTTCCCAGAGCCATAAATTTTGCTTCCGGTATTTCGAAAAAAGGAGAGACATTAATGTTGTATGTGCCTTCCTATTTAGGATATCAAGATTATAGTTATCAACAACTGATCCAACCAAATTCAAATTTGGTGATTAAAGTGAAATACGCTGAAACATATAGTAAGGAGGAGCTAAAATCATTGGAAGAGGAACTTATCGAGGAATATATTTCAGCCAATGAGATAGAGGGTTTTAATAAAACGGATGAAGGTCTTTACCTGAAAACCAGTAATGCCGGGAATGAAGCATCTGTAGTATCCAAAAATGGAGATATTGTTAGGTTTACTTTTCAAATGTACCAATTGAATAATACCAATCCTATTGCTGAAAACGCAGCCAATACTCCGGCCCAAACTACACTTGGTAATTCTTCAAACCTGAAATTTCTGAATCTGGGATTGTTGGGGGTAAAAAAAGATATGGAGTTGGAAATGTTGGTTCCCTCTCACCTCGGCTTTGAAAGTGGGCCACAGGTTTTTCCATATCAGATACGAAAAGACCTGTTTGATAGGGGTTATATCACTCAGATAGCTAGGCCAAATGAGCCCATGAGAATAAAATTAAAAATTGTTGAAATAAGGTAATCACCTATTTCAGGATCAACCTCCTTTAAAAGTGAAGGAGGTTTTTTTTTATGGTTTACTTTGGCCAATTTTGTTGATGGGCATAGGTAAAATCGATATATGAGTTTTCTGTTTGGTAGTTTTTCAGGCTGGAAGGCCTATTGTGAGTCCCACGGAGTGAATCTTCACGAGTCCGTCCTCAACTATGAAATTTCTCAAAAAGATATTTCAGAGCAAGAGATTTGGGATGGTCTTTCAAAAGCTTATGCTGTAATGAAAGAGGCTGTTGATACGGGTTTGAAATCTGATATGACATCAAGGTCAGGAATGATAAATAATGGTGCGAAAAAAGTATATAACCATCCTCTTGCGGTATTATCAGTAGAGTTTCAAAAGTTAATTTCTAGAGCCTTAGCTGCAAAAGAGGTCAATTCCTGTATGGGGAGGGTAGTAGCTGCGCCTACAGCGGGGGCTTCAGGGATTTTACCTGGAGTATTGTACACTCTCCAGGAAATTCATTCCCTAGAGGATAGAAAGATTTTTGAAGGATTACTTGTCGGTGCTGGGATAGCATTGATTATCGAACAAAAAGCAAGTCTTGCTGGAGCGGTTGGTGGATGTCAGGCTGAAACCGGTTCAGCTGCTGCTATGGCTGCTGGAGCAATAGTTTATTGTCTAGGGGGAAACATAGATCAGGTCTTCAATTCCGTAGCCATAACCATTCAATGTATGTTAGGATTAGTCTGCGATCCTGTGGCAGGTTTAGTGGAAATACCTTGTGTCGTTAGAAATGCAAGTGCTGTTGCCATTGCAAACAGTTCTGCTCAAATTGCTTTGGCAGGCGTGAGTGGTGTCATCCCTGTTGATGAATGTATTGAGGCAATGGGAGAGATCGGTTCGAGTATGGAGAGCAGGTATAAAGAGACTGCCATGGGAGGTTTAGCTGCCACCTTGACAGGACAAGAAATTGCCAAGAGAGTTCTGATTCAGGATATTGAGATATTACCAGATGAACATTTATCTGAGTAAAAAGTCAAAAAACGGGATATTTAAAATCCAATGAATAGAATAGCCTAAAATAAATGCCCAGATGAGGCCACTTCCCAACATGTAAATAAATATTTTTTTCTTTTTGACATTAAAAGTTGTAAGAACGAGGGTTCCCCCAATTGGGGTAAGAATGATAGGAGTTAAAACTGCTATTCCTAAAATGCCAAACTTTTTCCAAACCCGTACAATTCGTCTAGTCCTTGGAGTGAATCTTTTACGCTTTTGAGTTATTCTTAAATCCCAAAGTGATTTGAACCAATCCCCCAAATACATAATAGTGATAACAGATGTCATCATTCCACTAACAGTGACCGTTACGATTTCCAAAAGACTAAATCCTGCCGCAGCACCTAATACAGGTCCGGCAATAAATTTAAAAAGACATGCAAAAAATATGGTCAGAAATTTCAAGATATAGGTTATCATATTACAGTATATAGATAGCCAATATATATTATCAGTAAGAGCAGTCCTTCCAACCTCGATATTCTCCAATTGGTTCGAAATATGGGAAATAACAATAAGGTAAGACCAATCATCCAAATGAAATCTTGATTCAAAAATATTTCAGAAACATTTATTGGTCTTATCAATGCCGTCAAACCGATAATTGAAAAAATATTCTGAATATTACTTCCCAGTATATTGCCAATAGCTATATCGGTTTTTTTCTTCAGGGCAGCAATTATGGAAGTTACCAATTCGGGTAAACTTGTTCCTATAGCAATAATCGTGACTCCAATGACCCTCTCACTAATGCCCATTTTCTTTGAAATATTGACGGCACTATCTACCAGCATATCTGATCCGAAATACAAGCCTAGTACCCCGATGAAAAACAATAATATGCTCTTAAAAAAGGAAGAGGATGGAACATTTTCAAATTCGTTCAATTCAGCTTCATTTTGGGATATTTTTTTGAAAAAATATAGATTGATCAAAATGAATAAAACAAAGAGTATAAATCCTTCCCATCTCGAAATGATTCCGTTAGCGGCCATCAGGTAAAAAACCAAGGAACTTACTAATGTCGCTAGATAATCCAGTTTTAATACCGATCGATGGATCACTATGGGGAAAATCATTGCACTGATTCCCAAGACCAAAGAAATATTGGAAATATTTGAACCGATTACATTTCCAATTGCGATATCACTGCTGCCTTTTATAGCCGCATTAATACTGACTAACAATTCAGGTGCTGACGTTCCGAATGCTACGACTGTTAGGCCGATAAGTCCAGGACTGAGTCCAAATCTTGCTGCTAAACCAGAAGCACCGTCAACTAAGTACTTACCACCAGCTAAAAGAATTACAAGTCCAAACCCAAGAAATAAATAATCCATTTATCTTTTATAATTTTACACCAAATGATAGGTCACCGGCATCACCTAGACCGGGTATAATATATGATTTGTCATTTAATTTTTCATCCAGAGAACAAATCCAGATTTCTATTGGCAGTTTGATGTTTTTTTGGATAAAATCAATTCCTTCAGGTGCGGCAATCACACCTGCGATATGGATTTTTGAAGGATTTCCGTGTATTTCTAAGTTTGCAATGGTTTTGACAATTGATTTTCCCGTAGCCAACATAGGATCTATTAAAATGATTTCTTTGCCGTCAATTGAAGGTGCAGCTTGATATAAATAGTCAATTTCAATACCGCCTTTGGAGTCCAAGGGTTCTTCTTTCCTGTATGCTCCAATAAACCCACTATCCGAATCATCAAAAAAATTAAGAAATCCTTGGTAAAATGGGATTGCTGCTCTTAACACTGAAATTAAAACAGGTTGGTTTTTTATTAAATCGACAGATAAATTCCCAAGAGGAGTTTTGACAGATTTTTGATAATAAGGGAGGCTTTTTGAAATTTCATAAGCCATGATTTCCCCAAGCCTTTCTAAGTTCTTTCTAAACCTATACCTGTCTTTTTGTATTTCACTATCCCTCAATTGATGAAGGTAATGGTTTGCAATGCTGTTTTTATTGTCAAGTATGAACATGCCTTAAGTTGATATTTTGAATGGAGATCAAATATCTATATTTTACCAATATAAATATTCCCAAAAGTAAATACATAAAAAAAGCCCATTCCTTTGGAACGGGCTTTCATTATTATTTTTTTGAAATTACTTTACTTCGAAACTTGCTCTTCTTGCCAATTGTCTAGCATCAGCAGATTGCTTATCCACACTGGTATCTTCACCATAGCCTTTATAAGTTAACCTAGAAGCATCTATACCTGCTGAAATTAACAAATCATAAACTGATTTTGCTCTTCTTTCAGAAAGTTTCATGTTATAATCTTCAGGACCCAACTCATCAGCGTAACCTTTAACTTCTAATTTTACACCTGGGTTTCTATTCAGGAAATTTGAAATGTAAGTAGTTGCTGAAGCAGAGTATCCAAGTGGTTTTGCACTGTCAAATGCGAAGAAAACATTTACATATCCTTCATTGATAGCTTTCTTGAAGTAATCAATCTCTTTAACTTCCTGCTCTACAGGGCAGCCGTTATTTGATGCTGGACCTGGAGCAAAAGGACATTTGTCCAAGTGGTCAGGAATACCATCTCCATCAGAATCTATTGTTCTACCGGAAGAATCTACTCTTGCACCAGCTGGAGTATTAGGCTCTTTATCCAAATAGTCAGGAATACCATCACCATCAGAATCTTTCAACATATCTTTGATTTCTCCGATTTGTTGAGCAAGTTCAGCTTTAGTAGCATACTTATCTGCTTCTACATACCAATCAGCATGAGTAGAAGCTTTACCTAAATAAAAATTCAAGCCCAAAGTTCCAGTCCACCAAGTTCCGTTTGTTCCGTAGAATCCATTTTCCACTGCAGGAATAATGTTTGTATTCCCATCAAAAGTAACAGTTTGCCTACCATTCAATATTGTACTAATATCGGCTGTTAATGCAACTCTTTCCCCTAATTTAACTTGACCGGTCAAACCTGCAATTATGTTGTAAACATTGTCATCTAAAGGATTTGCATCAGGTCTTACTTGACCGATACCTCCACCGAGATGTCCAAGTAGATTAAATGTTCTGGTAAAAGACTCCCATTTCATTATTCTACCTAGATTAGCTACACCCTGAAGGTTCAGTCTGTAGTAAGTTGTAGAAAATTCGGGTTGTCCACTAGCTTCGCTAAAGGAACCAAGACCATAATCCAATTTTGCACCGAATTTATCGTTGAACATATATCTTACCCCAAAGTCAACGTGACCAAGATTTAAAGTGGGTGAGAAATAGCCTGCTGATAAAGGTGCCATCGGTTTGTTGAAACCTCCGTTAAGCTCTAATGACCACTTATTGAAGTCGTCACTCTGTGCATTGACTGTGAAAGCCATGCAACCTGCCATTATTGTAGATAGTAGTATTTTTTTCATAACAAAAAATTTTTTCTGTTAGGTTTTTGAGTGTTTAATTGATTCAATTTCTTTTATTCAGTCTTTAAACTATTCACAAATGTATATTAATATTTTAAAACTTTAAACATTATCAAAAATCTTTTCGATTTTTAATGTTTCTCAACATAAGCCAATTTTTGTTTAAACAAACATTTATGGACATAATTAACAGTTTACTAAATATCCAAAGTGTATCCGGGAATGAGTCACAAATGACCGACTTCCTTATTCATATAGTTAATAAACGACAAAATAGATGGAAGGTTCAGCCGGAAATATTTTTTGGTGAACAATTTCATGATTGTTTGCTTTTGAAATTTGGACAGCCCCAAACTGCTGTTTTTTCCCATATTGATACCATAGGATTTATTACAAGGTACGAAAACCAACTTGTTCCCATAGGGAGCCCTGAAATTGAAGATGGTATGAAATTGGTCGGACAGGATCGGCTTGGTCCTATTTCATGCACTATTAAAGAGCAAGAGGGTGTTTTATTACATGATTTTCCAAGAGCAATTGACCGAGGTACACCTTTATCTTTTGAGCAAAAGATTCTAACGGATGATGCGTTTATTCAAGCTGCATATCTGGATAACAGACTTGGAATATATAATTGTCTGCGGTTGTGTGAAGATTTAAAACATGGTTGGGTTGTATTTTCAACTTATGAAGAAAATGGTGGAGGCAGTATGCCTTTTTTGTTGAAGTTCATTCAGGAAACAGCATCTATAAAATATGCTCTTATTTCCGACCTTACTTGGATTACAGATGGGATTCATCATCATGATGGAGTTGTGATTTCTATGCGTGATAAATATATTCCTCGGAGAAGCTTTTTGAATAGGATTATTTCTCTTGCTGAAAAAAGTGGTATTCCTTTTCAATTGGAAGTTGAAGGACAAGGAAGTAGTGATGGAAGGGAAATTCAATTTTCTCCTTACGCAATTGATTGGTGTTTTATAGGAGCTCCTGAAGATAACGTTCATACACCCCATGAAAAAGTTTCATTGAAAGATTTAGAAAGTATGGTTTTAATGTATAAGTATTTATTAAGGTATCTATAAGGATTAGCAATTAAATTCATTGAGCCCAAACTTTTTTTTTTATATTTGTATCGCCCTTGATCCAAGGGCATTTTTATTTGGATTTATGACATTGATCAAAAACAAGGAATTTGTGCCTTATATCAGTGCCTATGCCTTGAAAAAAAGAATTGAGGAATTAGGCTCGGAGATTTCAAAAGATTTTGCAGGAGAACCTGCAGTTTTGATTGGAGTACTCAATGGGGCATTCATGTTTTTAGCTGATCTGACCAAAAAAATTACAGTACCTATAGAGGTCAGCTTCATCAAAGTTTCTTCTTACAAAGGTTTAGAATCAACTGGTTCTGTGAGGAATTTAATGGGCTTGGATGTCGCACTTTCAGGAAGATCTGTTGTTATAGTTGAGGATATTATTGATACAGGTTTAAGTATGAAATATCTTATAGAATTAATTGAAAAAGAAAAACCTAAGAGAATAGCAGTGGCCTCACTTCTAGTCAAACCGGAAGCAATGGTTCATAGAATTAAAATTGATTATATTGGTTTTGAAATCCCAAACAAGTTTGTGGTCGGGTATGGTATGGACTACGACGGATTTGGAAGAAATTTACCTGCGCTTTACCAGTTGAAATGATTCTCAATTAAATATAAAATAAACATTGGATATGCTTAACATCGTACTATTTGGCCCTCCGGGAGCTGGTAAAGGAACCCAAAGTGAAAAAATCATTTCAAATTACCATCTAACCCACCTTTCTACAGGGGATTTGTTCAGGAAGCATCTTGGAGAGGGTACTGACTTGGGCAAACTTGCCAAAAAATACATGGATGAAGGCAGATTAGTACCTGATGAAGTGGTGATTGGAATGGTAGAAGACAAGATCACTCAAACCGAAGATACCAATGGATTTATATTTGACGGATTTCCCCGAACAGTAGCGCAGGCAAAGGCATTGGATAAAATGATGTTAAAAAATAATATCAGTATTTCAGGTATGATTGCTTTAGATGTAGCAGAAGACATTTTGAAAGAAAGGATTCGTGAAAGAGGTAAAACTTCCGGTAGAGCGGATGATCAGGATTTAGCTAAGATTGAAACCCGTATTAAGGTTTATCTGGAGGAAACTCTGCCTGTTGCGGAATACTATGAAAAACAGGGTAAGCTTACTAAGATAAATGGAGTAGGAACAATAGATGGCATATTTGAAAATATTAAGAAGGTGATAGATCAGTACTAAAACTGATTATTTTATACCTTTGCAAATAAATTCTTTCGGCTAAGCGTTTTTGCTTAGCCGTTTTTATTAAAAATAATCTAAAGAGAGTGGCAGATTCCAATTTTATTGATTACGTAAAATTTTGTTCACGGTCGGGTGCAGGTGGTGCTGGTTCTGTTCATTTCCGAAGAGAAAAGCACGTGCCTAAAGGTGGCCCTGATGGAGGTGATGGCGGTCGTGGCGGACATGTCATCCTAAGAGGAAATTCACAGCTTTGGACCTTACTTCATTTAAAATACAAAAAACATGTCATTGCCGAAGACGGAAAAGGGGGAGAAGGAGGGCGTCGTAAAGGCCGCGACGGGAGTGATGTTATTCTTGAAGTTCCGCTGGGTACCGTTGCTAAAGATGCCGAAACAATGGAGATTCGATTTGAAATAACTGACGAGGGACAAGAAGTCATACTTACATCAGGCGGAAGAGGAGGTTTGGGTAATGACCACTTCAAAACTGCTACCAATCAAGCACCGCATTTTGCGCAACCAGGAGAAGAAGGGATTGAAGAATGGATTATTCTTGAACTTAAATTACTTGCTGATGTTGGATTGGTTGGCTTCCCTAATGCTGGGAAATCTACTTTATTATCCAGTATTTCGGCCGCAAAACCTGAAATTGGTGATTATCCATTTACCACTTTGGTTCCCAATTTGGGAGTAGTCCCTTATAGAGATGATAAATCTTTTGTAATGGCAGATATACCTGGGATTATTGAAGGAGCATCAGAAGGTAGGGGACTTGGACTAAGATTTTTGAGACATATTGAGAGAAATTCCATTTTGTTGTTTATGATACCTGCCGATGCAGATAGTATTTCAGTCCAGTATAAAATACTTTTGGACGAACTGGAGAAATTTAATCCTGAACTTTTGGATAAAAAGAGAATACTTGCAATCACTAAATCAGATATGTTGGATGAAGAATTAATGGAAGAGATGAAGCCGGATATACCCAAAGACCTCAAATTTATTTTTATTTCTTCCGTGTCCCAATTTAATCTAGAAAAACTCAAGGATTTGGTGTGGCAGGCTTTACATACTGATTAAATGTCAGTTTGTCAGTTTTTAAGCTGTGGCAAAAATATTGATAATAAAAAGAAGATTAAAATTAATACAAAAAATGGCCGATAAAGATATACTCAACAAGGAGGATGAAACTTCTGAAGAACAGGAATCAAATCATGAAGAAATGTTGAAGGATGAAAAGGTAACTGCTGAATCAATTTCTGATAATACTGAATTGTCTCAGGAAGAAAAGCTGAAGAGAGAAGTTTCAGAATTAAAGGATAAATATTTAAGGTTATATTCAGAATTCGAAAATTATAGGAGGAGAACTTCTAAAGAAAGATTGGATCTCATTAAAACAGCTTCTGAGGACTTGATGAAAGATATCATTCCGGTGGTTGATGATTTTGAAAGAGCTTTCAAAGCCAGTGAACAAGAAGAAAATGTGGCAAAAGTGCGTGATGGTAATCAATTGGTATTCCACAAATTGGTTAAAATTCTTGAGAATAAGGGGTTGAAACCCATGGAAGATCTTGTTGGAAAGCCATTTGATGCTGAAACCCAAGAGGCAATTACTCAAATACCCGCTCCTTCACAAGAATTGAAAGGTAAAGTAATTGATGTTGTGGAAAATGGATATACTCTTGGTGAAAAAGTCATCAGGTACGCCAAAGTTGTCACAGGAGCTTAAAATATATTATGGCAAAGAGAGATTATTATGAAGTCTTAGGCGTGAGCAAAAGCTCCAGCCCTGAAGAAATAAAAAAGGCTTATCGAAAATTAGCAATACAGTATCATCCTGATAAAAATCCTGATAATCCGGAGGCAGAGGAAAAATTCAAAGAAGCAGCTGAAGCGTACGAGGTACTCAGTAATCCGGAAAAACGTCAGCGTTATGACCAATTTGGACATCAAGGGCTTGGCGGAAATGGAGGATATAGCGGGGGAGGAATGAACATGGAAGATATTTTTTCCCAGTTCGGAGATATTTTCGGAGGAGGAGGCTTTGAATCCTTCTTTGGAGGGGGAAGAGGCGGTCGAAGGACAAAAAAAGGAACCAACCTTCGTGTAAAATTAAAGCTAAACCTGAAAGAGATTGCCAACGGAGTTGAAAAGAAAATAAAAGTGAAACGTCAGATCATTGCTGATGGCGTTACTTTCAAATCCTGTTCTTCCTGTCAGGGTACCGGACAGATTAAAAAAGTAGTCAATACCATGTTGGGGCAAATGGTTTCGGCCAGTACTTGTCCAACATGCGGTGGGAATGGTCAAACCGTAGATAAGAGACCACCTGAAGCAGATTTAAGAGGTTTGATTCTGAAAGAAGAAGTGATTTCAATCAATATACCTGCTGGAGTTGCCGATGGGATGCAGCTTAGCATGTCGGGTAAAGGAAATGAAACAGCCGGTGGTATTGCAGGTGATCTTTTGATCGTTATAGAAGAAATTGAGGATGAAATATTACAGCGAGACGGCAACAATGTTGTCTTCGATTTGTATGTCAGTTTTATAGATGTGGCATTGGGTTCACAGATAGAAGTACCCACTATCGACGGAAAAGTCAAAATAAAACTAGATCCGGGAACCCAAAGTGGAAAAATTCTTAGACTTAAAGGTAAAGGTATTAAAGATATCAATGGATATAACAGGGGTGACCAGTTAATTCATGTCAATGTTTGGACACCTAAGCAATTGAGCAAAGAGGAAAGACAAATCTTGGAAGATCTCAGAGATTCAGAGAATTTCAAGCCTGATCCGGGTAAATCCGAGAAAAGCTTTTTTGACAAAATGAAAGAATTCTTCTAAAAATCTTGGAGCCAGAGAAAAATCTGGCTTTTTTTATACCCTAAATAACCTTTTACTACGATTGCCGTAATCTACCCTATGCTGAACAGATTTAGCTTGATAATTGGACTTGTTTTGGGAATTATATTCCAGCTTACGGCCCAAATCACCAAGGAATTTAGAGTTGAAGAGAAGCACGGTTATAACTTGGTATATTTGAACTTCAATGTTTATAAAGGGGTTACCCAAATCAACAGGAAATTGGGTCAGGAGCCTGTTTTTATTCACTCTCACTTATCTAAAGTCAATATTCTGCCCTCTTTCAATCATGAAATAAGAGATCAGGTTCTATATACCAATTTGGTGCATAGAAATGTAGAATCCGAAAATCTTGGTAAAAGTCTTTCTTATAAACTCTTTTCGAGTTCAAACGATGATTTTGACCACAAATGGTCTGTAGGCCTGAATTCTAATTTTCTTTATGATTTACACTTTTATTTTGGCATTGGTATAGCAGATATTGATCTTGCGTATCTGCCGGTATCGAATTGTATCATCAATTCCACAAGTGCCGATGTGAAATTGAGTTACAGTAAAAATTCTCCCAATTCAGTAAAAATGGATACTATTATGGTGACCATAAATATGGGCAATCTGGAAGCCTCAAATCTTAATTTCACCAATGCCAAGGAAATGATATTTGAAGCCAATTATGGTACTTTAAACCTCTCTTTTTCGGATAAAATGCCTGAGGCTTGCAATGTTCAGGCCATGGTTGGAGCAGGAAAAGTCTATCTTACTTTGCCCGATGACAGTCAACCTTATATTGTCAAAATCAAATCTACTCCCATGTGCCGTACCTATATTCCAAAGCATTTGAAGGATATAGGAAATAAAACTTATGTCAGTAGAACATATAAAGAAAACAGTGCAAATCTTATGACGTTTGACATAGATGTATCTGTAGGTTCTGTAACATTGAAATGAGTTTTTGTTATTTTCACCAAAAATTTCAATTATTTGGCAATTCTAGAAATCCGGCATCTTTCTAAATCATACGGCTCCAATAGTGCCCTCACGGATATTTCGATAAATATTCCAAATGGAGGTATTTTTGGACTTTTGGGGCCAAATGGAGCAGGGAAGACAACCCTAATAAGGATCATCAATCAGATTATTGAGTCAGATGAAGGAGAAATTATCTTCAAGGGTGAGAGATTACAGCCCAAGCATATTTCCCAAATAGGATATCTACCCGAAGAAAGGGGCCTCTACAAGAAAATGAAGGTTTGGGATCAACTTGTTTACTTCGCAAGACTTAAAGATATGCCCGCTAATCTTTCAAAAGAAAGGGTAAACTACTGGTTAAAAAAAATGGATATTATATCCTGGAAAGACAAAAGAATAGATGACCTATCCAAAGGAATGGCTCAAAAAGTGCAATTTATTTCCACCATTATTCATGAACCTGAGTTACTTATATTGGATGAACCATTTTCAGGATTTGACCCCATCAATGCTGAGATCATCAAGGATGAAATTCTGGAATTGAAGACAAAAGGAATTACCCTTGTGCTTTCCACTCACAGAATGGAATCGGTGGAGCTATTATGTGATCAAATTGCTATGATTCATAAATCCCATAAAATCCTGGAAGGAAGACTGTCAGATATTAAGCAGCAATTCAGACCCAATAGATACGCGGTGAGTCTCAAAGGTAATGAAACTTCACTCCCTGAGGAATTCAAAGCTACTATTAGTAATGGTGTTTCAAATTTTGAGTTGCCTTTGGGAATTGATTCACCAAATCAGCTGCTTCAGAGATTAATGACCTATGGAGAAGTAATCGGTTTTCAGGAAATTTTGCCGAGCATGCAAGAAATTTTTATCCAACAAGTCAAAGCATATTCAAATGGGTAAAGTTTGGTTGGTCATTCAGCGTGAATATCTTTCCCGCGTACAAAAAAAGTCCTTCTTGTTGGCAACTTTGCTGACACCGTTAATATTCCCGGCTATTATGGGAATTTTTCTTTGGATTTCCATGGGTGATTCGTCCGGTTCTGCTTTGAGGATTATTGAAGTAGTGGACGAAAACAACCTTTTTTTTATTGAGAGTTCTGAACAGTACGCTTTTTCTTTTTCCAATTTAAATTTGGATGAAGCTAAGCAAATGGTACAGGATGGGGAAAGATTCGGCTTTCTCTATATTCCTAAGATTGATCTTACAAAACCTTCAGGAATAGTTTATTATGCTGAAAAAAATCCAAGCATGAATCTTATTCTGTTTTTGGAATCCAACCTGAAAAGGCGAATCGAAGAACAAAGACTTTTTGAATCAGGAATTGATCCCGAGGTAATCAATGCATACAGAACTAAAGTGTCTATTCAGTCAATTACTTTAGACATCAGCGGAGAAGAAAAAATATCCGATGCCACTGTCAACTATGCAATAGGTTTTTTGGCAGGCATATTGATTTATATTTTCATCTTTGTCTATGGAAACCAAATAATGCAAGGTGTAATTGAAGAAAAATCCAGCCGTATTATTGAGATTTTGATCTCATCCATCAAACCTTTCCAATTGATGCTGGGTAAGATTATTGGAATTGGGGCCGTAGGATTAACTCAATTTTTGATTTGGGTAATTCTGATAGGGGGTGTTTCTTCAATAGTGATGGGATATTTTGGCATGCAAATGCCTCAGCAACAAATTATGGACCTTGCTAATCCGGAAATGGGTCAAAAGATGAATGGGAAAGAAGAAGTTTCGCATATCATTCAGACGATTCAGGGTATTAATTTTATCCAACTTACACTGACTTTTATTTTTTATTTTCTGGGAGGCTATATGCTCTATGGAGCTTTTTTCGCAGCTGTGGGTGCGGCTATAGATGCTCCTTCAGAAGCTCAGCAATTTATGCTTCCCATCACGATTCCTTTATTAATAGGTTATCTAGGACTTTTTGTTTTTGTATTAAATGACCCAAATAGTAATGTTTCATACTGGTTGTCCATCATACCATTAACTTCACCAATTGCCATGATGGGTAGGGTTAGTTTTGGAGTCCCCTTTTTCGATTTACTGCTTTCAATGTCTTTATTGATAGTAGGATTTTTTTTCAGTACTTGGGTAGCCGGGAAAATCTATAGAATCGGGATTTTAATTCATGGTACCAAAGTGAATTATAAAACAATCTGGAGATGGATCAAGTCAACTTGATTTTAATATGGCTAAAATATAAAACTTTACAACAGAGAACTTTTTAATCCCATTAGTCTTCTGCGTAGTTGAAAATGTCAACTTGTTCTTTAACCCAGTCTTTGTATTGCTGAATCCGATATTCATTCCACTTATCTTTGTATTTCCCGGAACTGTCAATTAAAAATTTAAAACCGGTTGCTGCCTTTGGTTTGCTTAAAGCATTGAAAAGTTCATCTTGAAAATTTCGTTCTTTTACACTTCTTTCCGCAAAATTTTCCATCATCTGATGGTCCTGACTGGTTTCCATCTTGGTGAATTCGGCAAAATTATCAGGATTCTCTTCTATTTCGTCTAAAATATCTTCCTCCTCGGGAGTAAGGTCATAATTGAAATAGTCCTCATTATCAGGTAAATGATATATTTTTTTGTTGTCTAATTGGTAAAAACAAATCATCCCTTTTAGCAGTAATGCTGCTATATTTTCAACTTCTTTTTCAGATAGGGTAAGCATTTTAGAAATAATATAAATTTTTAAGAAAATTAGTTAACTCTAAGTTTAATTCAAACATATATATAAATGTAATTCCAAAGAATATTCATTGGTCGAAAATCTTTTTGAGTAAAGGCAAATCTAATTCATGCCCTCCCTTGAATTGAAGTTTCTTAACTTCACACGAAAGCTTGGAAATCAATTCATCTTGTTTGGAAATAGATTCAGGCGTAATCAATTCGTCAGAATCACCAGTTACAAACAGTACTTCTGTATGTGTAAGCTTTTCTCCTATCTCCTCAAAATCCAAGTCATGGGCAAAACCGCCGGCCCAAAGCACCAAAGATGTCACCGGGACATTTAATTGACTGACCCATCTTGTAGCAGTGGCGGCACCTTGGGAAAATCCAAGAATCTTGACTGTAGGTTTGATTGGGTATTTAATAAGTAATGTATTTAACAGTGTATTGAGATAATTATGATTATTCTCTATGGCAGATTCTCGTTCATGGTGGGTCATCCAATTGGCACCGACTTTTCCTGAAAAACCTTTTGCATAGGCATAATTTGTCGCTTCCGGTACTACTATCAACCTATCTTCCCGATACAGTGGCTCAAATTTTTTGATAAAAAATTCAGATAATTGACCATAACCATGTAAGGCTATAATAATTTCTTTTTCATCTCTGTTTACAAAATGAGACGTACTGTAATGCGCAATATGTTGATATCTAATAGATGATTTCATCAACCTTTTAAATTATTGAACCTAAAGGGTAAAAGCTGTTCTATACCTGTTGCTTTCAAAATTTCACCGTTTGGGTTCAGCATTGAAATTTCTATTGGACTATTGAATTTGACTTCATATTCGTTGATAGTTTGCCGGCAAAGGCCACAAGGAGTTACAGTTGCGAATTCTACTTCTCCCTTTCTTTTTGCTACGACTACAATTTTGACAGGTTTTATATCAGGATGGTTGGCCATGGCATAACTCAAGACAGCTCTTTCTGCACATATTCCAACTGGGAAAGAAACATTCTCCTGGTTATTCGCTGCGAATATAGCTCCGTTTTCCAATAATAAGGCTGCACCCACCAAAAATCCAGAATAAGGTGCGTGCGCACTTTCCAAAATATTGGTTGCCCTAGCAATCAGAGTCTTATCCTGTTCGGACCAATCTTTTTGTTGTACTACTTCAAGACTTACCGTCAACTCTATTTTTCTGTTCATTCATTGCTGTTAAAAAGGAATTGAAATAACAAAAATAAAACGGCAATTGTTCTTTTTCCTAAATATATCAATTTTGATTTTTTGCCCTCCTTGTTTTTTCACAATTTCGGGCAGACAAATTTAATAGCCATATGCATACAATTTTGATCCTGGGTGCGGGAAAATCCTCTGTTTTTCTTATTGATCATTTTTTGAGATCAGCAAAAGAAAAAAACAGGAAAGTAATAGTTGCTGATATCACGGAAGAAATTGCCAGAGAAAAAATAAAAAAACATCCCGAGGGGCAGGCAGTAAGAGTCAACCTTGATGATGAAATTGAGAGAAGGTCATTGATTGGAAATTCAGATGTGGTTATTTCAATGCTTCCAGCTTTTTTACACCCTACTATCGCCAAGGACTGTCTGGATTTGGGAAAACATTTTTTTTCCGCATCCTATGAATCAGAAGACCTTAGAAAGATGAAAAAAGATATTGAATCTAAAGGACTTTTTTTTCTGAATGAGTGCGGTCTTGATCCGGGTATTGATCATATGTCGGCTATACAGGTGATTGATAGGGAGAAGGCATTGGGAAATAAAATCATTTCTTTTAAATCCTTTACCGGAGGCGTGCTTTCTCCTGAAAGTGAGGACAATCCTTGGAAATATAAATTCACTTGGAATCCAAGAAACGTAGTATTGGCAGGAAAGGGAATGTCGATGTTTATAAGGAATGGGAAATATAAATACATACCTTATCACATGCTATTCAGAAGGTTGGAGACTATCAGCTTTGATAAAGTGGGAATGTTTGATGGCTATGCTAACAGGGATTCTCTAAGCTACCGTAAAATATACGGATTAGAAGATATCCCAACCCTACTAAGGGGAACTTTAAGAAGGTCTGGGTTTTGCCAAAGTTGGGATGTGTTCGTTCAGCTTGGGCTTACTGATGATTCTTTTCAGATGGACCTACCTGATGGATTCACCCAAAGGATGTTATTCAATTCATTTTTGCCTTTTCACGAATATAAATCCGTAGAAGAAAAACTCATCGAACTGCTGCCTTGGGTGGATGATTCTATTTTAGATAAAATAAAATGGCTGGGCTTATTATCGGATGTTCCCCTGTCAAAAACAAAAGGCAGCCCTGCAGCGATTCTTCAGGTTATTTTGGAGGAAAAATGGAAACTCGAACCAGAGGATAGGGATATGATAGTGATGCAGCATCAATTTGAGGTCGAAACTCCTCAGGGTTTAAAAAAAATTATTTCCAGTTTGGTATGCAAGGGTGATAATCAAGAATATACGGCAATGGCCAAAACTGTTGGTTTGCCCTTGGCTATTGCAGTGGATTTATTTTTGGATGGAAATATCAAACTAAAAGGATTATATATTCCAATATTACCTGAAATCTATGATCCGATTTTATCTGCTCTGGAAAAAGAGGGGATCATTTTTGAAGAAAAAATTACGGGAGAATAAAATAAATCTTTTAAGCCTTAAAATACCGGAGTTTTCACATCTTTTATCTGCATATAGATATTTTTTTTAGTAGTGAATCCGGCATTATAGGTGCTATTTTGTTCTATTAATTTCCAAAAGGATTCCAGTCTGACGGCGGCTGAATAGTTGTTCCCGGTACAGTCAGGCAATCATCTGGAATGATTCTGGGTGTTTGTAAAAATTGGAGATTTTCTTTACGTATATAAATTTGTTTTGTGTTCACTGATCCTGCTATAAAATAACCAAGAACCACTTCGTCAGGATTGTCCAAACTTATAATATTTCCTCTTATATTGGCAGGAGGTGGATCAAACACACTTCCTGATAAACTGGTTTGTTGTTCAATAAGTCGCAAGAATCTATGCGCCTGGCTAGAAATTCCAATCTGCTGTATTTCAGTTCTATAGGTGGATTTAAACCTTAATCCATCATCTTCAATGAAAATAACAGGCACCTTTTGTGAAAGACCGTTGAAATCAATATCGGAAGCAACAGAAAATCTCTGGATTCGTGAATTATCACCGATAAAACAGGTAGCGCAGCAGTCTTTGGGATCTGGTCCACGTGGGTTTGTAGGATGGTCCGGCGGAAACGTATGGAGTTCCGGATTAGCTATCAATTCATAAATTGAAGTACCTCTTCTCCAATAATAGAAATTTGATTGGTCACTTGGGTCTTTAAAGTGTACAAAAACCTGAACCCCTGAACGGTTTTCCAATCTATCTTCAGTTTCAAACCTAACTGATCTATAAGATAATGAATCTATTGGTGGAACTGTTTCCACTCTTTCAGGTAAAGAGGTATAAAATTTTCCGTTTTGTAATTCAATCTGCAGTGAATAAGAAAGTCCAACCTGGGTACGGAAATTTTCCGGAGTAGCGTACACGCCGTTCTGTTCTGTTTCCTGAAGAAATACCACGCTGCCCTCACTGTCTCTAATGGCTACAGTAGCTCTTGCTTCTGGCCTTATCAATCCTTCAAATACACTTCCATAAGTATCACTCCTTGTAAGCCTTATTAAATGTGGTCCAGGGTCGGTAGTGATAAATCCATCTACTGTAAGTAATTGTTCACCTTGTGGAATTTCGATTTTATAGGGGTCTATACACGCAAGGGGCAATAGCAATAATATATAAATCAATCTCTTAATCATATCATCAGAATTTCAAAGAATAACTCAAAGTAGGAAGCGGGACACCCAAAATGGCCAGTCTATATGCCTGGGGAGGTGACCCGGGTTGATCAGCAAAGAAAATGGAGAATGGGTTTTTCCTGCCTAAAACATTCATGATTGCAAAAGTCCAATCACCTTCAAAGAATTTGCCCCGGCCGTTAAGTTTGAAATTCAATGATACATCCAACCTATAGAAATCAGGGATTCTTTGTAAATTTCTGTTTTTGAAAAAAGCTAGTGAATTTCCGGCAAAATCAAATTTTGCCTCAGGGAAAGTCACTGGTCTTCCGGTACTGTAAGAAAATGTTCCAGAAAATGAAGTATTATTAGCTATCTTATAATTACCGATCAATGTCAGATCATGAGGCTTATCAAAGTTTGCGGGGAACCATTCACCATCATTGATTATTTCTTCTTCAAAAGGAGTTATAACTCTTCTTAAGGCTCTGGAGTAAGTATAACTTGCCCAACCGGTCAGTCTTCCTATATTTTTTTTGGCATATATTTCTATACCATAGGCTTGTCCCTCTCCTGGAATGATTTCAGTTTCCAGGTTATTTTGGAGAAGTAATTTAGCACCATCTTTGTACTCAACGATATTTTGAATGTCTTTATAGTACACTTCCACGGAAGTTTCGAATATATTACCTTTGAAATTTTTGTAAATACCCAAGGAATACTGGTCAACGATCTGAGGCTTGAGGAATTGGTCGCTCAATTTCCATACATCAGTCGGGGCAATTGTTGCGGTGTTGGAGATTAGGTGTATGAACTGGTACATTCTATTATACCCCCCTTTGATGGATGTTTTTGGATTCAAAGAATAGCGCATAGAGACTCGTGGTCCCCAACCATCGTAATTTTGTATAACATCTCCATCTTCATAGGTGGTTTCGCCGATAATATTTCCGGGGTTCAAGGGAAGATTGGGAGCGTATTCATTGACTGTTCTAGGTCCTATGTATTGATAGGTATCATATCTGATGCCATATGAAAACCCAAGCTTTTCTCCTAATTCAAATTCATGTTGTAAGTAAAATCCCGACTCTATTCCATATTCACTTTGTACTTTTTGGGGAAGGACCGATGCTTCACCATCTACGGTGCCAGGTATAAGCTCTCCCGGATTGATAGTGATACTTTTGGTGTCTCCACCAAAAGATATTCTATTGTTTTCCCCTAAAGCATAGGTGAAATTAAGCCTTACTCCTGTATCTATTATTCCTGATTTAAGATCAAAATTATTAATACCTGACTGATTGAAAATTGTAAAATCATATAAGGTATAAAACCCTGTTGCATCCAAGGAAAGTTTTTCAGAAAACTTGCCCTGATATCTCAATGTATGGCTCAAATTGGTCCAGGAAATGGTAGTATCTGAAGCCAAGGCAAAATCATCATAACTCCTATAAAAGCTATAAGTTAGATTATGATTTTCATTTATTTCCCCATAAAGAATCCCATTGACATCATTGAAATTTGCCTGACTTGTTCTTAAAGTAGGGCTATTCAGTGAATTCAACAACCAGTTTATATACGATCCCCTAAAACCGATCTTTGCGGAAACCTTATCTTTGATCACTGGACCATTAAGCGAAACTTTTCCTGAGACTGAACCAACCATCATATCACCACCCCAATCAGTTAAACTGCCGGATTTTGGGGAAATGTCCAAAATGGATGACCCCCGACCGCCAAATTTTGTAGGTATTATTGCTTTATAAAGAGTGAAATCATTTACCACGTCAGGGTTGAATGCTGTAAATAAGCCAAAAAGATGAGAAGGGTTATAAATCGGTGCACCGGCAAACATAATTAGGTTCTGGTCTGCCCCGCCACCTCTTACATTCAAACCCGAAGAGGCTTCGCCCACTTGGCTGACTCCTGGAAGGGTGGCAATACTTCGGATAATATCTACTTCTCCTAGGAAAGGGGGTAATTCCCGAAGTGTATTCATGCTGATGCTGATAGCACCCATATCTGTACTTCTTATGTTTTTTTCAGGATCCCGCCCATAAATGACTACATCGTCCAATGTAAAATCTTCTTGAATCATGGTAAGATTGATTCTTCCTTCACCAACAGCCACAAAAGGATAAATGATTGTTTCATATCCAACATAACGAATCTCGAGAGTATATTCAGCCCGATCCAGTACTAGATTGAAAGATCCATTTAAAGAAGTGATCTCCGTTTTATTCAATTCCCTTACCGTAATGGTAGCTCCAGAAAGAGCTTCTCCAGTAATCTCATCAATGATCCTTCCACTGATCTTGATATCTTTAAGTTGTCCTATATCCCTCCCTACGATGTTTTTCTGCTGAGCAATCAAATCACCAGTTGCGAGTACAAAAAGCAGAAATATTAGTATTTGTAATTTTTTCACCATCTGTTAAACATTTAGAGACTATTGGGTTCAATCTTCCAAAATTCAATTTGAACTGCTGAAGATTGATCGAGTCTTCTTAGTAAATAAATATTTCCATCTTTTTCAAATATACCCACATTTCTTGCTGAAGGTATTCCTATAAAGTCATTCTTTTTGGCCCAGGTTCGAGTACTCATATTCAATTCCCAAAATTGAATGGATCTGTTGTTTAAACCTAAATAAACCCGGTCACCAATATTTACCCCAATCCCAGAACCTGTAACAAGGTCTCCCGGATAGTTAGCAAAAAAGCTCCAGGTCTCTGAATCCGGGTCAAAAGCATAGATTTCTTTATTTATAGGATTGGTGATATAATGACTATTTCCATAAGAAAAATTCATCATTGTTTTATCAGTCAAAAAAGGAAGATTATTGATCCTGGACCAGTTTCCGGTTTGTTTAGAGTATTTGTAAACCTGTGGTCCGAGGGTACCTCCGGCAAGGTACAAATTATCCCCCAATTCGAAGGATACAGGATTCAGGGTTCCGAAAGGTGAATCAGGTAGTTTTTCAAAATTCCCATTTTGGATTTTCCAGAACCCGAAATTTAGAGGAAATGGAGAGAGTGTTTCTGCGATTGCTCCACCTCCCAAATAATTATTGGTAGCAAATGCCAACCATAATGGAATTCCCGGATAATTAACTTCATCCCATATTTCAGTGTTGAGATTGTATCTCCAAATATTTGGATTCAAAATAAGGTTTCCAAGTGAACCTAGACCGGCATAAAAATTATCATTGTCCTTAAAGTAAATATTATCAATAAGACGAATATTTGAAGGTGGATTGGCAAGTCTTGTGAATTTACCGGTGGTATATTCAAATTTTCGGGGAAGTGTAAACGTCCTATCCTGAATAATAACAGTTATAGTTTCGAGGATTTCTGTTGCACTTTGGGGAACCCTTGCCGTGATTCTTGATTCAAAGTCAATACTGATAATTTGAGCTGGGCGATCCCCGAAAAGGATTCTTGTATCTGAAGTGAAATTTTTTCCTGTAAGTGTGATTACTGTGCCTGGAGGTCCATTAATGGGACTAAAACCTTCGATTTCTGGAGATAAAGTTTTGATTTCAATCGTATTCCCAAACTGAATTTCTCCATTTACCTCTATGAATGATTTCGTAAAATATTCTCTTTCGATATTTAATCCATCTATTTCACCTATAAACCTACCGGGATTTATCCTTTCTCCAAGACTGATGATTAATGGCTGATTGAATAATTCATTTTCAGAAATATAAAAACCGTGGTCTTCTGCATTTACATTTTGGGTAGTGATAATTCTTCCTAAAAGCCTTAATCTTTCCCCACTAAGGTAAATGACATCCTCAGTTATGATGGAAGTTGGGGTGGCATTTTCTTCCTCACAAGAAGTGAAAATACCAATCATAAAGACCAGCACTGAAATTAAACCGATTTTACTTATATTCATTTTAATTCTTAATTGAAGGCATTAAAAATACATCAATAATACATTTAAAAAAATTTTTTGGATTTTATGAGGTTACATTAAAACTAAAAAATGAGAAGGAAGTCTTTTAACAATTCGGAATATTCTTTTGAGTAATTGCCTTCTTCATCCTTAATACTTAAACTGTTGATAATTAATCCTTTTTTTAGTAGGGAGAAGCCATGAATCGCCCTAATAAAATTTTTTGTAGGCCTGTCTTGTATTTTTAGTTTTTCAAAGGCAAATAGGCCTATAATATCTGCGATTTTGTTGGTCTCTTCCATTTGATAAGGAGGGAGAATCAACCAAGAAGTGGCTTCTTGTTCCATGATACTTTTTATTCCTGTCATCAATTCTCCAAATGATAAAGTATCGTTATGTAAGGCTAAATTTCTTTGGTGATTCTCGGTTTTCAAATGATTTGGGAAATATGGGGGATTGCTGACTATGAGGTCAAACTTAATCGGGTCCTGTTTACAGAATTCCTGAAAACTTTGATTTAAAATCCTGATGCGGTTATACCAGGGACTATTTTGTACATTTTCACTTGCCTGGGTAGAAGCATCTTTATCAATTTCTATCCCGATAATCGTCGCTTCTGGAAACCTTTGGGCCAGCATCAATG
This sequence comes from uncultured Aquiflexum sp., assembly GCA_964559905.1. GTDB lineage: Bacteria > Bacteroidota > Bacteroidia > Cytophagales > Cyclobacteriaceae > Aquiflexum. The sequence continues at coordinate 362 of CAZLJT010000006.1, read as the reverse complement.
AAACAACTCCAGTGCCTGCTCCGATATCCAGGATTTTTTTAGGATTTCCCCGACCCGCAAATGCTCCCAATAATACCCCGTCTGTACTGATTTTCATGGCACATTTGTCTTGTTGTACAGCAAATTGTTTAAACTGGAATAAAGAGTTTTTCATGGAGAGCCGATTTTTAATTCCAGTTCACAGATTAACCATTCTCATATCCTACATCAGCCGGTAGATCTGGCATTTCTGCGGCAGCCACAGCCAATTGATCACAGCGTTCATTTTCAAGATGTCCGGCATGTCCCTTCACCCATATGTATTTGGGCTTGTACGTTATATGTAAAGGGATATAAGTTTTCCAGAGATCAATATTTTTTTT
>CAZLJT010000005.1:0-39250 GCA_964559905.1 uncultured Aquiflexum sp. | reverse complement strand
TTGATTTCTCCAATCCCAACCTGAATTCAGAAGGGGAAACCCCCATTAATTTTTTGAAAGCCTTGGTAAATGAATTTCTGTTGCTGAATCCGCACTCCGAGGCTACAGCCTCTAAAGTGAAATTCAACCATTCCCCATTTTCAAACTTGGTGATGCAATATTGGATACGTTTTTGATTGATAAAGTCCACAAATCCATGAGCTTTAAATGCATTGAGACTTTTTGAAATCTGATAGGCAGGAATATGGATATCTCTGGATAAATCATGAATGCTGTAACCTTGCTTTAAAAACAATTGATTTCTTTCGACTTCGCTATCAACCATGGAAATTATTTCCTCCAATTTTTCATCTTCGGCCGTCAATTGGGTTTTATCCATGACTTTCGGAGTTTTAATGGTTCTATTGAATGTCTTTCCGTACAGCAACGAAGGATAAAAGAAGAGGGAAAAAATTAAAATCAACAACCAAATCACAGAGAAGGTATTGGCAAAATGGTAAGAGGTCATCGGATCCGATAAAAGAATACTTACCGCATGGGGAAACCAAATAAAAAATTGACAACCTAGAAATACAAATATCCAATTCTTCCAAATTTTTTGATGCCTGCTCAAAGTACTGTGATTCCTTACCCATTTGACCAAAACCACCACCTGAGCTACCCAATAGGACCCAAAAACAAATGTCCTGAATTCATGGTGAAAATTCGGCCCTAAAAACTTGCTTTGGTTAAATTGGGCCATTCCTGCCAAATCCTGTATTTCCAGAAGAATAAGCTTCTTCTTTTCGGCAGAAGGCAAGATCAAAACATCCCAATAATCAATCAGATAAATCAAAAGTGGAATGGCATGAAGTAGGTCATACCATTTCCATTTCCGGTTTTTCGTGTAAAAGTCGACATGCAAGAATGCCATCATGCTAAAAACCAGGACAAAAATCTGTCCGGTTCTATAGAAAATTGGCCAATAAATGAGCAATTGGGTAGTCAGGGAGAAGCCTACCCATGCTGCCAGAGAAGCATTCAATTGGGCAATCCCCAGAGGTATATTGGCCGGATTTTTCTTGATTCCAAAATAAAAAATCACTAAAGCTGAGATTACCCCCAAGGCCACTACAACCAATTGAACAAAAGTGATAATATCAAAATTGATTTCCATGGAGTTTCAAGAATAGGCAGGTCATTATCAAATGACTACTTCATCTAAATTTAGGCTTAATTACCTGAAACCATAAAAATCTACACAAAAAAATATTAAGCAATTTAAAAATATCTCAAACATTGATCCGGTATATGTCTGAAATCCAGCTAAGTTCCAATTTTACTCAATCCACTACTGGAACTTCGTAGACATTATTCTTTTTTTCTTTACGCAAATCCAATTGATGAAAAAGCGTAATCCTGAATGAATGGATGGTCTGAAGCTCACGGAGTAAAGGCTGCTGGAGCAAAATCAATTGGTAAAGGACTGCCAGGCTAAGATTTCCTTTTGGAGAGATCATCACTCCTGCCAAAGTCCTGTTCTGGTCAAAAAGCATATAGCCCACGCTCTCCTTGTTGTGGATAAAAAATTCATTGGCAGCCTGCCACCTTAATTTGGTGGTTCTATCCGGCCCCCTCTTAATGGGACCGTCCATTTGAAACAGGTAACGGTACCGGTTGGTAAGAAAAACGGTGGTTGCCTCCGAATTGATGTCCGTAAACTGCTCCCGCCATCGGTGTTCTATGCGAATCCTATGTACGAAATTATGTTTGGAACTACTATGCGTATACTGGGCCTGCTCGTAAATCCTGTTTTCATGCAGCCATATCCTGTATCTTTCAGAAACATAAGTACCAAACCAAGCATAGCCTGCTGTAAACCTGAAACCGGTTTTGGTATGATAGGTCATTCCCATCCTGGCCGCAGATAAGGTGGAATTGAAGGGCACTACCCCATTGCTGCGGTGATTGAGGTCAAAACCATAACCCCACCTGTCAGAAAACCTGCCCGTATGGTTATAGGTGTACCAATATTGAGGACGGTTGGATTGTGCTTGGATCTCCAAATTGACCATCAACAAAACAAAAGAAAGGAAAAACAGCCTCCAGTTTGATTTTATAATGGTACTGCTCAAGTTTTGGAATTTCATAGCTGCTGCATGATTGTTGATCCGCTTTGACAAAGAAATCCAACAAAATTCAATGTACCTAGACCTTGGCCTGTTTTTCACCTTTTTGCCCGTAATCAATACAATAATTAACTCAATTTCTAAAACTCTGTGATTTGTTAAAAATATTCATTCAGGTTAAGAAACAAACCCTGGGCGCCGTTAGCACCAAAGCCATAATCAAGTCCGAGATTAACTCTTTTCTTTTCATTGATCATAAATCTCAAACCTCCGCCATAGCCAAAGACAAAATTACTGAAAGCATTGATATTTTCAGTTCTGCTGCTTGCCGTAGTGGTATTCAGAAACAGTACTCCGCCCCATTTATCCTTCTCTCTTTGTAAGGGAAAACGCCATTCTGTTTCTGCATAGACAAGGTCTTCACCCCTGATTCTACCCTGTGTATAGGGCCTACCTGACCTGGCAAACATATCCCAACCAATGGCCGGTAAGGCAAGGTAAGGTGAAGTACCGCTTGTAACAAACCAACCATAAGTCCAAAAAGCCAATACATTACGTGCACGGTTCTTATCCAGGTTGACATAGGTCCGGTATTCCATCCACAATTGGGAAGCGTTGCTGGTACTTCCCAAGAACTCCGGAAATGCCCTTAATGAAATAGCGGCCAATTGCCCTACATAGGGGTTTACTACATTGTCCCGGCTATCAAAGGTGGCATTCGCAGAAAGTCCTGACTGAGAGTATTTTTCAGTATCGATTCCTTTTAAGTCCTGGTATCTGTAATGATGGGTAATTCTCTGTGGATCAGCATCAAGGTCAAGTTGTCTATCATCTATTGCCCAAAAAATATCCAAGTGATATCCTATCCCATAGAAAAGATTGGTTTTCTTGTGCCTCATTTGTACGGTTTGATACAACCTGAAATTATTAAAATACATCATCTCCTGTTCCTGAAATGGCGGATAGGGATTGTCAGAAGGGCTCTCTCCCCCTCCTACCAATGTGCTCCTATCTAACACCGAACCCAATCCATAAGTAGGTTGGGCATTGAGGTTGAAACGGATGTCAGTCAACAGATTGAATTTATCCTCTTTGGTAAAGGTATTTGCCCGAACGGAAGTAAAAAGCTGATTGAGTGTAGTATAATAAATACCTATCAATGCGGTAGAGTTTCTGGTATCAGCCGGTGTTCCCATATTCCAATTGACACCCGGCAATACTCCAAACAAAACCCCGACTGTGGGGTTTGTGGCTACCACAGGAAGAATATTGATATCGACTTTCTTTTCTTTTTTCTCTTTATTGCCGCTTTCTTCCCCAGAATCCATCTCACCTTGGGCCAATAAGTTCAAGGGGGTAAAAAATAAGAAGGCCAAAAACCAAACAACAGTAAATGTCTTTTTCATAATTTTTTAGATAAACAAATTTAACTGATCGAATGTAATGAATGTGGATTCCAAGTTTTCTGCCTACTTGCCAGAATTTAGCAAATCTTGGCAAGGAATTAATGAAACTTTAAGAAACCAATCACTAAAGTGGATCCTTTTAAATTCTCTTTAGTGATTGGTTTTCATTTTCATTCATAAAGGCACCAATTTGAAAAAATCAATTATTAGTCCTCGATATAAGCTGGCGCATCAAATCCTGCATCAGAAGATGAAGCTTGGTACTTCTCCTTTTTTGTACCGGGAAGGATTTCAAATCTTGGGTCAAACTCATCCAACATGCCTACCAATTGGGCAAGAATCTGTGGATTTCCTTCTACTTTTGCCTTTCCTTCTTTCAATAAATCCTCAAAGGTTTTGATGCCCATCATAGCCATATTAAGGTCTGACCTATTCAAGGTTAGGGTTAGGTCAGCATTTTTAGCTGTAAATCCTTTAAGGTTTGATAGTGTAGAGTTGCTAAGCTCGACTAAGAATTTTTCCTTGTTATCAGGCGTTATAATATTCATTTTGAAGGCTTTTCCCTCTGCTTTTTTGCTGTTGAGTTTTACACCAAGAAAATCCAGCCAGGTTTCAGTACTCATGGCACGGATAATATCCGGTGTAACAGATTTAGGCATTTCGCCCCCAGGGATACCGTTTCGAAGCTCATAAGCTCCAGCCAAGAAACTGTTCCTGACACTCGTACTTTCCTGCTGGTATCCTATCTGCTCATAGCAATCAGCCAATAGATCTTTACCTTCTTGGTTCGAAGGTTCTGCAAATACCAGTTTGTTCAATAGTTCTGCTGCATGCTTATACTTTCCTTCTTCGAAAAGTTCCTTACCTTTTTCGATAATTGGTCCGGCACCACCCATCATTTCTACAAATATCGGTGCAGATTCTCTTTCGGGCATCGGTATTAAAGTAAGTGGATTGGCATCCCAATAGCCTAAATACCTGTTGATAATGGCCCTGCTGTTATGTTCCACAGAACCATGGTAAGACCGAACGGACCACTGCTTCTGCAAGCTTGCTGGCACTTCGTATACGTTATGAACTTCGTTGACTGTCACCCCTTGGTTGGCCAGGTTCAAAACAGTATTGTGAATATGACCATAGGTATCACGCTGGGCACGTAGAACTTCCTGTACCCTTTCATTTCCCCATCTTGGCCAATGGTGAGAGGCAAACATTACATCCGCTTCCTCTCCAAACATATAAAGTGCCTCAGAAATTTTTTTGGACCAAGTCAATGCATCCCTTACCAAAGCTCCTCTTAAGGTATAAATATTATGTATAGTGGCAGTTACGTTCTCAGCCATCCAAAGGGCCTTTTTCTCAGGGATATAAGTATTCATCTCAACAGGAGCCTCAGTGTTGGGGGTATTGTGGAAGATCATCCTAATTCCGTCAACCACAAGTTCTTCGACAGGCTTGCTGATGGAAATAGTAGGAGCTATTAAGCCCAGCGTTCCGGAAGAAACATTCTTGGCCAAAGCCTGGTCTACGTGCCCGTAAGGACTTACCGGTAAAAGCACACCATACTGATAAAACAACCTTCTGTTCATCGCGTTGCCTGCAATCACGTTCTCAGTTACTGCAAAATTCATAAAACCTTCAGGCGCAATGATTTTTACTTTTCCAGCAATAACATCTTCCTCATTGACCACTCCTCTGATACCTCCGAAATGGTCAGCATGGGTATGAGAATAAATTACCGCCCTGACAGGCCTTTCTCCCAATTGCTCGTTGGCAAACTTTAGTGCAGCTGCGGAAGTTTCTTTTGTAGTCAGGACATCAATGAGTATCCAACCTGTTTTTCCCTCAACCAAAGTCATATTGGACAAATCGAATCCACGAACCTGATAGATACCGTCTATAACCTTATATAAACCATATCCCATATTCAAGGTAGCTATTCTCTGCAGGGAAGGGTGGATAGTTTTATAATCTTGGTTTTGAAGCAAAAAATCATATCTACCAATATCCCAAATTACGCGACCTTCTTCATTTTTGATTTGCCGAAAATCCGGCGCAGCGATAAATCCATTTTGTTGTTCTTCAAAATCTCGCTTATCATCAAAAGGAAGGGAGCTTTTCCAATTTTCCCAAACATCAAGCGTATGCTTGGATGGACCTTTTCCTTTTGGATCAAAGTGGTCACTGACACTTAAATCATCTCCTGAAGATTCTGTACCTGAAGACTTGGTATTTTGATTGTTACAACTGATTTGGCTAAATAATATTACCACCAAAAACGGAATCAGTAAGATTTTAATTACTGTATTTGTGCCCATAAATTTTCTTTTTATTATAAGTTTAAATTAACTCCTAAATTTACTTATGCACTAGGTGAAAAATAAGGTCCTACAGACTTAAATGCCAATCTTTTACAAAGATTGGCGAGATTTATTTCAGGCTTTCGCTTTCAAAGATTTGATATAGACAGAAGGAGAAACATTTTTAAACTTTTGAAAGGCAAGGGTAAAAGAATTACGGTTATTGAAGCCTGACAATTCAGCAAGACCCAATAAGGAAAGATGTTCATACTTTCCAGAGGCGATCAATTTACAGGATTCCTCAATCCGCATTCTGTTGATCAAATCAGAAAAATTCGTGTTGAGATGATGATTGATATACTGTGTCAACAAATAAACGGGGATATCTGTATCTGCAGCCAAGGCATGAACGGAATAACCATGTTGAAGAAATTTTTTATCCCGATCCAAAATCTCGTCAAGTTTGGATTCAATTTCCTTTGACCTTTGGTCAGAAAGGTGTTCTACCTTCTCTGTTTTACTCTCTTTTCTTTGCTTTTCAAATTGATCCTGATCCATACCGTAAAGGATCTTTGGAAAAAAAAGCAAAGTAAAACCTGTTACCAAGGTAAGTACAACAATAGTAAGGTGAACCAATAGAAAATTCGTAATGGGGTCTATTGCCCAAAAGAAAAGAAGGAAGGGAAAAAACACCAACAATTCCAGCACCAAAAAAATCTTAATCCATACAAACCATTCTTTTCCAAAACCTTGTTTATCGTGTCTTTTGGTATTCTTCCATACCATGAAGGCAGAAATAACCCAATAAAATGCCAAAACCAGAGACCTGAAAGGTGTATAGAAATTTGGCGGAAAAAAACGGCTCTGGGTATAAGTGGTAAACAGGACCGGGTTAGAAATTTCTGATTGCATCAATAAGTATTTCTCCTGGTTGGAAAGCATCAACACCGGCCAAAAATCAACCAAAATAACGATTACAGGTACAAAATGGACAAGGTCTTTCCAGGTTATCCCTTTACCTGTCAATACGGTACGGATATACATATACATCAATGGCATAAACAGAAAACCCGCCAGATTCGCTGTTCTGTACAAAAAAGGAAAATTCAAAAAGTAGCCTGTGGTTATTAGCCAAACAATCAATGAAACATAAGTCAGTAATAAAAAATTAACCCCAAGGAGTATATTATGCCTGTATTTTTTGAAGCCAAAATAAATCAAAACCAAGCCTACCAAAGAACCAATAAACATCGAAAAAAGATAGAAAAGATTTACTAAGGTGATTTCCATGAAATAAATCAATACTTGGTTATATGGGTACTAAGATAGCCTATTTTTATTTTGAAATCCTGAATCTTTAAAAATTCAAAAAACTGAAATAAGTAAGCTAGTTATAGATAATATATATAACCGCTTTCATGTCAGAAAATTAATTTAAGGGCTTAAAATTTTTGCTGATTGCCTTTTCCGCTAGCTTCTGTCATCCGTCCTCCGTCCCAAAAAAAAATAATGATGGACCAACACCATTATTGGTCCAAGTTTTTAATCAAAATCAAGTATGTGAATTTTGAAACAACCACCTTTCAAAAAAAAAGAGCCGCTTTGTATTAAAAGCTGCTCTTTTTTCTTGTGAAAGAAGAATCAATCTTCCACTTCTTCATCTTCAATATATACCACTTCATACATATTTCTTCCATTGACCTGTACCGGTTGATAATAAGTTTCTCCATATCTCAATAGAATGACGTCACCCATTTTCACCTCTTCTCCACCTTCAGGAAGATTTTGAACCAAGGCACCGGCAGTTGGAGGGACTACAACATAACCCTTCCCGGATTTTTCGTAGTAGGTACCACCCCAGAAATAATTGATGGTTCCATCATCCAAGGTCACTTTTTCATAATTATCAGGAATAGAGCTTACCTCTACCCCTATAGGACCGGGGACTACTACAAAACCTTCATCATCCTTTTGGTAGAATACGCCGCTGTCGTAAAAGAATTCGTTGACCACATTGGTCACATTGGTGATATTGGTAACGTTAGTTTCATTGGTCACATTGTTTACGTTTACGACTTGTGCAGTGGGTGGCAAAGTAGCCATGGGGAATCCCCAAGGATGCCACATAGGTCCCCAAAAGAAGGGTCTGAAAGTAAACCAAAAGAATGGATGGGCAGACCATACCATAAATCCACCCCACATCATCGGTGGTCGCATCATCATGGGAGACATCACATTCACCCTTACCATGGTATTTCTACCCGCATTGATATTGATATTGTTATTGTTGCCGATGTTGATATTATTCCCACCGGGTCTATTTCCGCCGGGTCTATTTCCACCAGTACCACCTCCGGGTCGGTTTCCATTTCCAACACCAGGATTTCTTCCGCCATCAGGTCTAGAGGAAGGTCTTTGATTGGAAGCACTTCCGGTATTGCCATCACCCCTTCTGGTGGAACTCCCCCTATCTGCTGAAGCAGAGCCAGTTCTACCAGCATTGGAATTATTTATATCCCGACTTTGTCTGCTATCATTTATTGACCGGTTTTGATTGGAAGTGCTTGTCCTTCTATCAGGTGAACGCTGGGCACCACCGTTAATGGAACCACCGGAAGGGGAATTTTGTGGTCTTGACGGGCTTGCACTTGGTCTGCTTGCCGGTGATGACGCTCCGCCCCTCGAAGGAGATGCAGTACTACCACGCTGTGGAGTACTGTTTCGGGATGGTTGAGACATTGAACCGCCCCTTGAAGGAGATGACATTGAACCTCCTCTGGATGGGGCTGACATGCCTCCTCCCCTTGCCCCGCCTCCACCATGGTTCATCCTTTGAGATAAAACCGATTCTGGATTGAATGTCAATACTATAAGCAGAAGCCAGGTGAATAAAATATGAATATAAGTCTGTGATTTTCTCATCGCTTTTAATTTGGCTTTGTTTTAGGTACTATACTTAATCTTTTGGCACTTTCAGGAACCACAAAATCAAAAAGCGCATCAGGTAGATTGGGATTGATCACCCAATCAGAAAAAATTCCTTCATATTGGAGTGAATGTCCTTCCTTTTTATCAAGGAAAACAAAACGAAGGGGTAAAGTAAAAGTATCATTACTCAGCCACAGCTGTACATTTTGTTCCGGTCCTACAGCTACAATATGATGACAATCCACTCCGTCAATATTAACTAAACCCATATATGCCACTTTATCACTGTTGGCCAAAAGATCATCAGTAAAAGTAGGATAAAAGAAATCTGCCCCAGGAAAGTCTATCCCATAATCTGCATTGACCATATCAATTGTTTCAATGATATTTTCATGCGTATCAATAAAACCATAGTGATTATAGGTCAGTGAATAATACATCAGGATATCACCATTATACCAGTAAGCATGATTGTTGGCACCCCTGGTTTGAATATGCATTTTGTCAGGACCTACAAAATGAACTTGATGGTTAAAGTATTCCTTTACCAGACCAACTTGAGGCATCAGTTTATCTACTGAAGCGTTTAACTTAAAGCTACAGGAACTTAACTGACCAATTAAATCTGACATGCGGTCAAGTAATACCACCGCATTGTTATCTATAGATGGTGATTCCTGTGCGCGGATTGTATCAACGAGCACAAAGGATAAAATAAAGTATAAAAAGAAGGTTTTTTTTGTCATATAAGTTAGCGTTGGTAAAAGAACAATAAAGATTCTTGTTTAAAATTATGGTATTTTATCCAATTTTAAATTCATAACTGTGAGAAAAATTGGGTAAAGGATCTCAGCTCGAAATAATTGTTGCCAATTTTCCTTTAAAACATGCGGAATCTGATTTCAATTTGAAAATTCATTTATTTGATTTTCCATTTTCCCTTAAATTTGACCTCAAACCATTTTACAAAAATAGAAACAGAACTTATGAATGATATTTAAAATCAATGTAGTTTACCATGTTTGGTCTAATTTTGACAAACCAACCAGGTCCATTCAAAGATGGCATTTGTTTCCAATTCAAGAAATTTTTTACTTGAATCTCATTTTTTACTAAACTTTATATCTTGATTTGCGGATTATTCAAATTTTACTTTTGAATTTAGGAAAATGAATGTGTTTATTAATTACCTTCATTTTGATTTAGAATCATAATCATTTTGTATAATATAATTGAAAAACCTGAAGTATTCTACTTTGAATTAATCTAAAAAACCTCAGCCAATGAAATGTAGACTTTTGTTCTTGATCATCGCATCAACTATTATTTTGAATCCTACAAAGGCACAGGACAGCCTCCAATATTCCCCCAACAAAATCAATAATCTCAAGTGGGTTCCCCTCCCCGCTGTAGCTTCAAATCCTGCCAATGGATGGATGTTTGGAATGGCCCCTTCAGCTACCTGGTATATGGGAAATCCCGAGGATACCAGGATGTCAAACCTCGTGGGGAATTTTCTCTATACCACTAAAAAGCAATGGATATTCAGCTTCAGGAGCAATATTTTCCTTGATAAAAATAAGTGGATCCTCGTGGGTGATTGGAGGTATTTCATCACATCTCAGCCCACATTTGGTTTGGGAAGCAGCGCCCCAAATGAATTGGAGGAAAATCCATCCCTATTAGGTGTTTATCGAGGAGAGCAACAGATGGATTTCAGTTTGATCCGGTTTTATGAGACTGTTTTGAGACGTGTCGGAGAATCGAAATTTTACCTGGGTATGGGTTATCATTTTGATCAGCATTCAAGGATAGAAAGCTTTCTCGATGAGGAAACCACTCCCAGTCTTGAATTTGCCCATGATGCTTACAATCAATCTTTAGGTTTTGCAACAGACAGATATATCCTTTCCGGAATTACTTTCAATGCCATAATGGAAAACAGAGATATCCCGGTCTCCCCCTATGAGAGAAATTTCGCCCTGATTTCCTATAAGGTCAACCCTACTTTTTTGGGATCGGATCAATCTTCCAGTACCCTTTTATTGGATTATAGGCATTATTTCAATCTCAGTCAATCAAGAAAAAGACACCTGATTGCTCTATGGGGATATGGTAATTTTCTGGTTTCGGGAAACTTACCCTATATGAACCTTCCTTCTTTGGGTTGGGATATGTTTGGAAGACAGGGCAGGGCTTATGCGCAGGGCAGGTTTAGGGGGGAAGGAATGGTATATTCAGAAGCTGAATACAGGTTTCCACTTCAAAAAAACAAGGAAACTTTCGGAGGAACAGTATTTGTCAATGCCGCAAGCTTTAGCAGTAGAACCACCAATGAAAAATTGCTGGAATATATTAATCCCGGATATGGAATGGGGCTAAGGGTAATGATCAATAAAAAGAACAGAACCACCATCACTGCCGATTATGGATTTGGGCAAAAGGGAAATTCTGGATTTTATCTCAATGTGAATGAGACATTCTAGGCCACATGATGGTCCATTTAGAAGATGAAAATAAATAGAAAATAATCTATCCTATTGCAAAAAGGCGATTACGGATGTCAAAACAATATTGTAACACACTATAAAATTTAAATTGCCTTATTTTTTTGATTTTCCTATCTTCCAAATTGACAAGCATTGTTTCTACACAAAATAGGCAAAATGAAAAACGCAATCATCCTACCAATTCTTCTTCTTATCTTTTTTTATACAGCAGAAGCGCAAGACAGACCACTGAACATCATTATGATAGGCGCCCATCCGGATGATTGTGATATCAAAGGAGGCGGGACAGCTGCACATTTTGCCGAATTGGGCCATAAGGTCAAATTCATATCAGTCACCAATGGTGATGCAGGACATATGGAGCAGGGAGGTGGCGTTTTGGCAAAAAGACGTGTAGCCGAAACCCAAGAAGTAGCCAGAATATTAGGTATAACCTATGAGGTATTGGACAATCATGATGGCGAGTTATTGGCCACTTTGCCCATAAGATTGGAAATTATCAGAAGGATCAGAGATTGGAATGCAGACGTAGTCATTTCACATAGGACCAACGATTACCATCCTGACCATAGATATACTGCTATTTTGGTACAGGATGCCGCTTACATGGTAGGCGTTCCAAATATTGCCGCCGACACTCCACCACTGAAAAAAAATCCGGTTTTCCTTTACTTTCAGGACAATTTCCAGAAGCCCATCCCATTCAAAGCAGATATTGCGATAGACATTACTGCTGTAATGGATAAAAAAGTAGATGCGCTTAATGCGCACGAATCCCAATTTTATGAATGGCTTCCCTGGATTGGTGGTTATGCAGATGAAGTGCCCGAAGGCAAGGATGCCAGAAAAGTTTGGTTAAAAGAAAAAAGGATCAGTCCTGTCAATCCGGCTTCTCTGGCCCTGCTTCAAAAATGGTATGGAAAAGAAAAAGCCCAAAATGTCCAACATGTCGAGCTTTTTGAAATTTGCGAATACGGTTCAAGACCCACAGAACAGGATATCAGAAGATTGTTTCCGATGATAGGAAGGTGATTTATTCCAAAATATCAGACTGAGAGAGACGACCTTCGAGGTTTTTTTTAAACCTCGAAGGTCTTAAGGGTTAGGATTAAGCTTATTTGTTCATCTTAATCGTAATTCTGGAAACTAAAACCTTCGAGGTCAAAATAAGACCTCAAAGGTTTCACTGTTATTGACTCTTGCTTCTTGATTCTTAGTTCTTGCCTTTACAAGACCTTCGAGGTTTTGAAAACCTCAAATGTCTAGCCACCTTGGTTCTTGTTTCCCAAGTTTAAAGACCGAACATTCTGGGTAGCCATAAGCTCAATCCTGGCCATAATGTCACCACTACCAACCCCAAAATCATGGCAATAAAGAAAGGAATCAAGGGTTTGACAGCTTTCTCAATACTGATTCCGGCAACCTGTACTCCCAGGAAGAGAACGGAACCTACAGGTGGGGTACATAGTCCTATACAAAGATTCAGAATCATAATGATTCCAAAATGAACTGGATCAACTCCCAGTTCAATCACAATAGGGAGAAAGATGGGTGTAAAGATCAGCACCGCAGGAGTCATGTCCATAAATATTCCCACAAACAAAAGTATCAGATTAATCAAAATAAGAATGACGAAAATATTATCGCTGACAGACAAAATTGAAGCACTGATCGATTGAGGAATATCTTCACTTGACATTACCCATGACATACTCATGGATGTTGCAATCAGCAACATCACTATGGCCGTAGTTTCAGAAGATTTCAGCAAAATAGCTGGCATCTCCTTCCATTTCAGTTCCCTATAATAAAAGGATAAGCCTAATGTGTATATCACGGCAATGGCTGAAGCTTCTGTTGCTGTAAAAACACCACCCACGATTCCTCCAATTACAATAACCAACAACATCAAGGATGGAAACGCACGGAATAATTTATCAATCAATTCTTTAACAGTCGTCCTTTCTCCTGCCGGAAGATTATGCTTTTTGATGAAAATAGCAGCAGTCAGCATCAGCACCAATCCAATAAAAATACCAGGCAAATAACCCGCTATAAATAAAGCAGCAATAGAAACCCCACCAGAGGCCAAAGAATAAACAATCAGAATATTCGAAGGCGGTATGATCAATCCGGTTGTGGATGAGGTGATATTAACAGCTGCACCCAATCCTTTTGGATAGCCTTCCACATCCATTCTTTTCCCTAAAATTCCCCCAATCGCAGAAACCGCAGCAGCAGCCGAACCGGCAATAGCACCAAATAACATGGCTGCTATGACATTTACATACAACAATCCTCCGGGAAGCCTCCCGGTCAAGGCTTTTGCCAATTCTATCAACCGATTGGCAATTCCGCCCTTATTCATTATTTCTCCGGCCAACACAAAAAATGGAATAGCCAATAAGGCAAAACTATCCAAACCTGTCCCCATCCTTTGGGCAATGGTAGTTGCAGAAGGAATAACAGCCACAGAAACCATAAGCGTAAAAAAACTGGAAATACCCAAACTCCATGCAACGGGAACACCAATGCCCATGAGCACTATAAAAGACAAAATAAGGATAACAATACTGATATATTCCATGAGGATTAAGCTTTTTGGGTTTTGAAATGGTTTTGAATACTAAAAATCTGATAATAAATTACCAATAATCCACTGATTGGAATAATGGCATAAACAATAGCCAAAGGAACTTGGAGAGTCGCTGATTTTTGCTGTAAAGTATAGGTAATATACACCAGATTACTACCACCTAAAACCATCACTGCCAGGGCAAAAAAAAGGACTAGGGCATTGATTAAAATCAGCAAACGCATTTTTGGAATGCCACTGAGTTTCCGTGGCAAAATATCTATCGCCAAATGCTGATCCTGCCCGGCCACATAAGCAGCACCCAACATTCCCAGCCAAATCAACATATATCGGGACAATTCATCAGTAAATGAACTGGGATTTTGAAAAATATACCTGGACATCACCTGCCAGGTAACATTGATGACCATCAATGCCATTAAAATAATCAGTGAGGCGGCAACAAGCTTGTCAAGTTTGATTTTGAAATTTTGGTTGGTCATTTTTTTGGGTTTGTTTGTAATTTTCTGTTGTGGTTTTAAATTTATCAAACATTACCCTGCAATAAATTGCAGGGCTATTATATCGGTCGTGCCTACAGCACTTGCAAATCAAACCATTCTTCGCCATAGTGGGTGTCTCCACCCACACCCCCTCTCAGTTTATGAGATATATCAAAGGTCTCTCGCATCTGGTCATGGTACTTGGTACTTGGTACATGGTACTTCCCCTAAACCTACTCCACCCTCCTGATCCGCTCCACCATTTCATACATTTCAGGTTGGGTAAGCTTGATAGTTTCATACAGAGATTCTACTGCTTCCCTGAAAGGGGTCGGATCAGGATAGGTAATAATTACACCTGCTTTTTCCATTTCACTCAGGGATTCTTCCACCGATTCTGCCCACAACTTATACTGGTAAACAGCAGACTCATCGGCCGCTTCTTGGATCCATTGTTTTTCCTGATCATCCAACTTATTCCACACCTTGGTGCTTACTATGACTACATCAGGTACAGCAGTATGTTCATTGATGGAATAAAACTTACAAACCTCATAATGCCTGGAGGTATATAAACTCGGCGGATTGTTTTCGGCACCATCTACAATACCCTGCTGTAAAGCTGTATAAAGCTCTCCATAAGAAACTGGGGTCGGAGAACTACCAAAACTCTTGATCATATTTATAGCCATATTACTTTCCAAGGTTCTGACTTTCAGTCCTTTCAAATCTTCAGGGCTTTCTATGGACTTGGTTTTGGTATAAAAGCTTCTTTTTCCGGCATCATAATAGACCAAGCCCTTTAACCAAAATTCTTCACTTTCTGAAAGCAATTGTTTTCCAATCTCACCTTTCAGAACTTTATCTCTATGTTCATCATCTCTGAACAGATAGGGCATGGATAAAACTTGGATTTTGGGAGCAAAGCTTTCCAATGTAGCCGAAGAAACTTTAGTCATACCCAAACTACCAATCTGCAGCAATTCCACCAATTCCCGCTCTGTCCCTAATTGTTGATTGGGATAAATTCGGATTTGCATTTGGCCTTTTGATTTTTCATCAACCAATTTTGCCATAAATACCATGGCTTCATGTACAGGGTGAGTGACACCAAGCCCATGTCCCAATTTGATTAGCCTTACCCCTCCCGGACCTGTACAGGTAGAAAATAGAAAAACTGTAAATAGAAAGATCAGTACACGGTATTTAGTCATCTATTTGATTTTTTGAATGATATCCAAAGCTCTTTTGATATTGTTTGCCAAACTTTTGAAATCTCCGCCATCAATGGCTTTTTTGTCAAATAATTGAGAGCCCATTCCCACACAATGTACTCCCGATTTGAACCAAGCCGAAAGGTTTTCTTCGGTAGGTTCCACTCCTCCTGTTGGCATGATTTTCATATCAGGCAATACTGATAAAACTGCCTTGACAAAGCCTGCACCAAGAAGGTTTCCCGGAAATGCTTTTATGAGAATTGCACCCAAAGATTTTGCCTTATAGACCTCTGTTAAAGTAGCGCAGCCAGGAATCCAGAATTTACCCTTCATGGTGCAGTAAGCAGCAACATCAGGAATCAAAGCAGGTGAAACAACAAAATCAGCCTCTGCATGATAAAATCTCCTTGCTTCCTCCCTTGTGAAAATTGTACCGATACCTAAAAGTAAATCAGGATATTTATCAGCATAAATTCTAAGATTTTTAAAAACCTCCAAGGCATTGGACTCCCTGTTTGTAAATTCAAATACCCTGACTCCTGCTTCGTAAGAGGTGTCCAAAACTTTTTTGGCGACATCTATATCTTTATGGTTAAAAACAGGAATCATTCCTGTCTCAGCCATTTTCAATAATATTTCATCCTGTGTTAATGACATAATGGTAGGTTAAATAGGTTTAAAATTATTGTCGGTTTGGCAATAGGTTTGAATTCTTGTATTGGCTATAATAATTTACTATTCAAGTTCATATTAATCGTGCGCTCACACTTCACACCCCTTATTTCTAGACACAGTTTTATTTTGTCTTGAGTCTTAGGTCTTACGTCTTGAGTCTCACATCTCACATCTCACATCTCAAATTCACCTCAACAATTTACCGACATTATCCCCTTTGACCAGGGCATTGACTTCATCGACTGTAACCAAATTAGCGTCTCCCGGAATAGAATGCTTCAAGACAGAAGCCGCTGTAGCAAATTCCAAAGCCAACTCATCCGGATAATGAAGCAATCCATAAATCAACCCCGCGATATAAGCATCCCCTCCTCCTACTCTATCCACAATCTGTGTCATTTCGTAGGTGTTGGATTTAAAGACATCAACCCCGTTCCATAAGGAACCCCTGAGTGTATTGTGGTTAGCCGAAATGGATTCTCTTTTGGTTTTGGTAATAAATTTAATCTGTGGAAAGTCTTTCTTGGCTTTATGGCAAGCTTCAAGGAAATCTTTTGCCTCAATATCCATACAATTTTCAAAATCAGATAGTCCCGCCACTATGACATGGGTATATCTGATCAGTTCAGGCATTACCTCCAAAGGACCTTTACCGTATTGCCACAAATTTCTTCTATAATTGATATCTCCACTTACCATCAACCCTTTTTCATTGGCTGCTTTCAAAGCTGCAAGGCAGAGGTCGGCTGCTTTCTGGGAAAGGGCCGGAGTAATCCCTGTCCAATGAAACCAATCAGCTCCCTCAAATACCTTATCCCAATCTATCTCTTCCCCTGAAAAATTGGCAAATGCAGAATCAAATCTGTCATAAATGATTTTTGAGGCCCTTTGCATGGATCCGTTTTCCAAAAAATATAAACCGATTCTTCCTTCCTGAAAATAAACATGGGAAGTGTCCACACCGGACTGCCTCAGATAGGCTGTAGCTGCTTTACCCAAATCATTGGAAGGAAATGCAGTGACATGCGCCGCATCCAATCCGAATTGTGCTAGTGATACAGCCACATTGGCTTCAGCACCACCAAATACTACTTGGTAAGTACTGGCCTGAAGGAAGCGTTCATTTCCTGGCGTACTGAGTCGCATCATGACGTCTCCCAATGTGATGACTTTTTTGTTCATGGTCACAGTTTAAAACTTTTTTGAAAATACTCACTTATAGTTCTATTTTTACTATTCTATTAAATAAGTTTTGCAAACGATTCCGCTTAACAAAGAAAATAATCCAATGAACCATAAATTTTTACAGATTCATCCAAAAGATAATGTATTGGTTGCTTTAACCGATTTAAAGGCCGGAGAAAGCATTCTTTTTGAAAACCGCACCATCAACCTGAAGCATGATATAGCTGCCAAACATAAGTTTTCATTATATGATCTGGAAGCCGGCGCACAAATATATATGTATGGGTCTATAGTGGGTCGTGCCATGTCACCGATACCCAAAGGTGCTGCCCTGACTACAGGCAATGTAATCCATGAAGCCAGTTCGTTTGGAAGTAAATTAGAAACATATTCCTGGGATGCACCTGATGTGTCCAAATATAAAAACAAATTTTTTAAAGGTTATCACCGACCCGATGGGCAAGTGGGGACTGCCAATTATTGGTTGGTTATTCCCCTGGTTTTCTGTGAAAACAGGAATGTCGATGTCATCAAAGATGCCTTTGTGGAAGAACTGGGATTTACCAAACCAAACGCTTATAAATCCCTTGTGCAACAAATGACGGATTTGTACAAATCAGGGAAAAAATCCGAAATTGAAAATCTTAGCGTAGAAGAAGACACCTTAAATGGAAAAAGCAAAATCTTCAAAAATATTGATGGAATTAAATTTTTGACCCATAATGGTGGTTGCGGAGGAATTCGTCAGGATTCTGAAGCACTTTGTGCCCTATTTGCCGGATATATCAATAATCCGAATGTTGCCGGGGCCACGGTATTGAGCCTTGGTTGCCAAAATGCCCAACCACCAATCTTGAAAGAAAAATTGGATAAAATCAATCCGGAATTTAAAAAGCCGGTCATTCTTTTGGAACAACAAAAAGAGGGAACAGAACAACATCTGCTGTCTCAGGCCATCAAAAAGACTTTCTTGGCTTTGATAGAAGCCGATCAAATGCAAAGAGAACCTGCTCCTTTGAGTAAATTGACGATTGGATTGGAATGTGGTGGTTCTGATGGTTTTTCAGGAATTTCTGCCAATCCTGCTGTAGGTCATGCCTCGGATTTGGTTGTTGCATTGGGTGGAAAAACCATTCTTTCGGAATTTCCCGAGTTATGTGGTGTAGAACAGGAATTGATAAACAGGTGTACGGATGAAGTAATTGCGGAAAAATTCAGTGCTTTGATGAAAGCCTATGCTGCTTCCGCAGAAGCAGTGGGATCAGGATTTGATATGAACCCTTCACCCGGAAACATCAAAGATGGTCTGATTACCGATGCCATGAAATCCTCAGGTGCTGCCAAAAAAGGCGGTACCTCTCCTGTCGTGGATGTTTTGGATTACACGGAATATATATCAAAGCCGGGTTTAAACCTGCTTTGTACTCCGGGAAATGATGTGGAAAGCACTACCGCCATGGCAGGTTCAGGTGCTAACGTAATCTTGTTTACTACCGGGCTAGGTACCCCTACCGGAAATCCTATTGCTCCCGTTATCAAAATATCCTCAAACACTGCTTTGGCTAAAAGGATGCCTGATATCATAGATATTGATACCGGTGAAGTAATCACAGGAAAAAGGACTATTGAGGAAATGGGCGAGGAAATTCTGGAACTAATTATAAAAGTGGCTTCGGGGGAATCAATCCCAAAAGCGGTACAGTTGGGCCAGGATGACTTTATCCCCTGGAAGCGTGGAGTTTCACTATGAAAAATAATCCTATGAATCAAAAAGAAAGAATGCTGGCACAATTGCCATATAAAGCTTGGATGGATGGATTGGCGGAGGAACAGTTGGCTACCAAAATGAAAATTTATGAGTATAATCTCTGCCGTCCCGATGAAACTGAAAAAATCGATAAATTGATCCGGGATATATTGGGTAAAGCTGGTACTAATATTATGATTTTGGCACCATTTCGGTGTGACTTTGGGAAAAATATTGAAGTTGGAAATAATTTCATGGCCAATTACAATGCTGTGATACTGGATGTGGCCAAAGTGATCATTGGTGACAATGTGATGTTTGGTCCCAATGTTTCTATTTTAACTGCGGGTCATCCCATCCACTGGGAGTCAAGAAATTCAGGATATGAGTATGGCATGGAAATCCATATCGGAGATAATGTTTGGATCGGTGCCAATACAGTGGTGAATCCTGGCGTCAAAATCGGAAAAAATTCAGTAATAGGTTCAGGAAGTGTGGTGACCAAAGATATTCCGGAAAATGTGGTGGCTGTAGGTAACCCATGCCGGGTACTCAAAAGCATCACGGAGATGGACAGGAAATTCTTTTATAAAAACCGGGAATTTGATGTGGACGATTACTGAAAATATTCAAGCACTTACCAAATCGTTTTTTACACCTCCATTCAATGAAGTATATCCAATACGCTAAAGTTAAAAAACTAGTCATACTTAAACTATCAGGGATACCCGAAACAACAAGTAAAAAAATTGGTAAAACAGGTCGTTTCACTCTTTTAGCTTTGCACCTACTCACCTTCAATGCTTCTACTTACTCTTTCTGATCTTCTCAATCAAATCAGGATTATATCCAGCAAATGACGCTTCAATTTTCCCATCTTTTCCAATAATAAAAAATGAGGGATAGGCGCTTACACCATAAGCTTCCCGCAGGGAAAGGGATGTCGATTTTACTAAGATAGCTTTTCAACCTTTCCTTATTGTCAACCGGATTGATATACAGTGGAACCACATCTTCAGCAAATTCAAACTCCGGTTTGGAAAACTCATCCAAAGCCTCTTTACACCAACCACAGTTGATAATTGAAAAATCCAAAAAAACCCTTTCTCCTTTAGAGTCAGCTAAACTGACAGTATTGCCTTCCATATTCTGTAATTCAAAATCAGGTGCTTTACTTCCTTCTGAAAGCAGGTTTCTATTGGTTTTTTCCTCTCCTCTGACTTTGGTGGTATAGCCTACCGGCAAATCATACGTCAATCCTGGACTCCGGTCTTCGAAAACATAGTTTTCAAACCAAGCATCAATAAACTGCTGCTTTTTCCCATTATTATAAAGCATGGATCTGATTAATGGTACTTCTGAATTCGCTGGATTGATATAAATATGAAGCTCTTTGTAAACTTTAATGCCTTCAATTAAAGTGTCCATATCCACCCTTAAATATTTCCTCATTATTTTTCCGGAAATTGATGTGTCTTTTTGATATTCAAAATCAGGCATTTCAAAAATATTGATCGGCCCAAAAACCAAAAACATGCTGGTTTTAAATGAATCCCTTTCTTTCTCCATTTGATCCTCAGTGTAAACTATGGCAGTGCTATCCAGGTGGAAATAATCATTCATCACATTGTCAATGTAAACTAAATCATACTTTTCACCGTAACCGATTATGTTGTATCTAAAGTATTGGTTTGGGAATTTCTCGAATTGAAGGTAGTATCTGAATGTATCAATCTCATCCAAAAAAGGATGTGGCCAAATCAAAACAGTTTGGGAAGTATAGTATTCACTGTTGAGGTATTTGTCTTTGCTTAAATCAAAAAGTTTTTCTGGTGTAATTTTATGTTCACACCCAAAAATCATTAAAGTCCCTATCAGAAAAATATTTGAAAGAATTTTTTGAAGCATGGCTTAAATTGTTTCCCTTTCAAATTAAGAATTTAATTCAAAAATTGAAAGTAAATTTTTGGGATTATGATAACCTCATAGTTCCCCCAAAATCTTTTCCCAAACCTCCTCAGCAACAGGAATTCCATTTTCCATGTTTTCCTTTCTGATTTCAGGAATTTTCTCTCCGGGAAAGCGGATTTCATTGCCTGTAAAAGTTGCTGAGGCTTTTAAGTCTGCTACAATACCATCGAGCTTTTCATCTGACCAAGTATCCATTCCCAATTTCTTTGGATCCAAACAGATAAACACCTGCGAAAGACCGTATTCTTCCCCGCTTTGTCCCACTTGATGAGTTGACTGACCTCCTGACAATATGGTTGCCAACATGTCTAATACCAATGAAAGTCCTGCCCCTTTCCACAGTCCTATGGGAAGTGCCAGTTCATGTTCAATGATTTCAGCAGGAGATTTGCTAAGTTTTCCTTCCTGATCAAATCCTGCCTCGAAAGGCATTTCTTGACCTGCACGGAGATAAGTATTCATTTTACCATAGGAAAACTGGGACATGGCCATATCCAACACGATATGGCCTGACTTTCTGGGTATTGCAATTACCAAGGGATTATTCCCCAATTTTGGTTCGCTGCCACCCCAAGCCGGCATATTGGGTTTGGTATTGGTAAAACAAATTCCGATACAACCCGCCTCTGCAGCCTGCCAACCATAATTCCCGGCCCGCATCCAATGATTGGTATTCTGCAATGCAATCATTCCTATTCCAAATTCTTTGGATAAACGAATTGTCCTATCCATACAAATAGAAGCATTCAGCATGCCTGGACCCAAATTGCCGTTCCATCTTTCAAAAAAACCAAAAGCATCCTTAAGTTCGGCCTGTTTTTCGGGAAAGACTAGTTGGTTTCTGATCATTTTCAAAAAAACCGGAACCCTGTCCAATCCATGGGAAGGGACTCCTTCCAGACTTGCTTTGGCAAAAAGTGCCGCACATAGATCCGCTTTTTCTTTTGAGAAACCATTTTTAATTAAAATTTCTTTTAATATCGGGATAACTTCATGGTAGGCTATTCTCATCATCTTTTTTTGGACTTGGGTCAACGAAAAATAACTCATTCCCTTGACTCAGAGAAGGAAAATTATAGCAATGATTTGAAAGTGAATTTAAATTTTTGCGACTTATTGACTCTCTACCACCAACATCTTTGAGTTTGCTGCTTGATACCGGATGTTTTTGGCAATGGTATATTCCGGTGAGGCCCACCAATCTTTGGCTGTTTGGACATCCGGAAATTCAAGAATAACGAGTCTTTCAGGATTCCAATCTCCTTCCAAGGATTCGGTTTTTGAACCCCGTACAACAAAACGGCCTCCGAATTTTTGGATGGTGCCCAAGGTGTGCTTTTTATACTCTTCGTATAATTCCGGGTTATGAATGCTTACTTCAACTAAAACTAGGGCCGGCATAGATAGTGATTTAAATATTAGAGATGGCTTTTCTCCGTTAATGGATAAGATTTGAATTTGCAGGGTTAAAGTAGGTATAATTGGTTTTTTCTGAACAAATCATTTTGGCCAATTCAATTTCGGGTTAAACCCAAAGCTTAAATATAAAGGTTTGAATTAATAGATCAAGTCTATGGATTGATAAAATCTTTTAATCATCAACTGGGATTATATTTATGAAAAAAAAGGATAGCCAGCTATTAACAGATTCATTTTTACTTTGTCCAAACCTGTTCAAAAACCAAGTTGGATCTGTAATTGCAATTCCTCTTCGACTTTGATGAGACCTCCCATCTTTTTTGGGGTATCCAATTCCAGATCATCAAAGCTCAATACCAGGTTGCCGATGACTCCTTCAGGTGTTCTTTTTAGGACAAGTGCTTTAAAATTGAGTGTTTTGCCAACTATATTGACATTGAGGTCACAGGTGTAGTGACCATAATTTGATTGTAAATTACTTACTTTAACTCTT
Source organism: uncultured Aquiflexum sp. (assembly GCA_964559905.1). GTDB lineage: Bacteria > Bacteroidota > Bacteroidia > Cytophagales > Cyclobacteriaceae > Aquiflexum. Next base: position 16,213 of record CAZLJT010000005.1, on the reverse strand, counting down.
GCAGAGGGGTATTTTTCTGCTTTGATGGTTTTTCGAAAGTCTCTATTCAACAAAAAATTGCCACATGAAAAATCAATGACCGGTATATCAAAAATCAAATCTTTCCCGGATTTGTCATAGTCAATATAAAGCGTGTCCTTCAAACCGTTTTTAGCATAATCACAATTGAATCCGCCTATAGAAGTCTGTCCACTTACAGTAATTACTTTCTTGGTGACGATGACTTCTCTTTCTTTCAGGTCAGGATTTAAAAGGATCAGGAAAAGGATTAAAAGGACACGCATATTTAATTTTTGGATTAGAAGCCTATCACTCCTTCGATCATCAGACCATTGAATCTACCACCGTTGAACCTATCTGCGGCAGCAAAGTCGTTATAGTTTTGGCTAACATACTCCAATTTAGCAAGAACATTTTTAGTTACAAACCAACCGCCACCAATTTGGATTCTGTCAAGACTTACTTCAAGTCCAGATCCTGCCAATGGGCCATTGACTTTGTTATATCTGCCAGCCACATAGAATTTTTCGTGGGTTCCAAATCTGTAGACCAAGTCAGCACCTGTTTGATTCCAAGTTCTGTCATCTGTCTCATTTCTGGCTTTACCGGTTGATCTTTCAAAGTTACCAAAGAACTCCAAGCCATGGAATTTGATGAAAGGATTGAATACAAAGGCAGTAATGTTATTGGTTTGTCCTGGATTGAATCTGCCAGAAGTAAAGTTTCCAGCAGTTGAGGCTAGTGTATTTTCCATTACAAGATAATATCTTGATCCGGCCCTATCGCCACCCCAAAGGGTATTTCTTTGAGAACTTGAAGTTGTGTAAACTGAACCTGTCAACCTGATTCTCAAATCATCAGCCACATACTTGTCATAACCGAATTTACCGATAAAGTTTGGTTTTCTGTTATCCGGATTTGTTACACCACCTTGGATTTCACCACCTGTTACTGCAGCCATGGCCAACCAGCCATTGCTTTGGAAGAAAATCTCTCCACCAACTTCTGTTGTAAATGCATCCATGATATAGTTACCAACAAATGGGTTCCACATGGCATTACCGTTATCTGATCTTCTAAAGTGGGCATCACCATAGTTGATTTCCATATGACCAACACGAACGGTTAGGTATTTGTCAAACCAGTCTGTATTGCCCAAATTCAAGAAGCCCAACTTGTCAACCTGAAGGTATCCACCCTTAACCCATGTTTCAGGATGGTGTCTTGAGGAAAGATAAGTCATCAGGTTCAATCTCAAACCATCCGCCAATTCAACATCAATGTTAAGGTTGGCAGTGGCAAGGTTGGTTCCCGCCCCAATATCAATCAGTTGATTGATATTCACATTGTTTGCGTTCAATACCGGTGTGGCAGTATTTTCATGGCTAAGGCTTTGCCATTGTTGTGCAAAGTGTCCACCTATTCTTACTTTCATGCCTTCGAAGGCCACGGTATCTTCTTTTCCTGTTTCAAAGATGTTTATACCTCTTTGATCATATGGTCTCCAGAATTGAACGTCTCTCTGAAGTCCCTGTGCCATTCCGGAAAATAAAATTCCGAGGAAAGCAATTGCTGTGATTATGAGCTTTTTCATAGTTGTGTATTTTATTTTGTAGGTTGAAATATAGTTTTAAATGATATTTTGATTTCGTCATGTGTTTTCACTGTACCCAACAAAGCTGTGGGTGGATCAATGGAGAAGTTTGTAAGCTTGGTATCAAAACTTCCCTCAAAAGTCAGATTTGAACCTGATTGAGTTAACTTTACAGGAAAAGAAGCAGGTTTGGTGACTCCGGCAATTGTAAAATCCCCTTTTGCCTGGTAGCTGCTGCCACTTCCTGTAATTTCTTTTAAGGTAAAAATTACATCTTTGTTCTTTTTTGTATCCAAAGCCTTATAGGCATTGTTATCCAAACCCTTGGTTCCACTTTTGAGCGTTTCTGCTTCCATTTGAACCTTTAAGCTTTTGATACCTTTAAGTTGGTTACCCTCCATCACAAACATCCCTTCTCCCTTTGCTGCGTTGGAAGTCATATCCCAATCATGTAAGGTAGATCCACCGGAAATCTTCATTTCTGAGGATGGCGCCAAGGTATACTTTGTCTGAGCTAATAACTGTGAACCTGAGAATAAGAGAACCAAAACTATGATTCTGAATATCCAATAACCGTTGTGCTTCATGTTAGTATTGTTTTTTGATATTACAATATTGAGAACTAATACTGTCTGAAAACATGACAAAAATCAGTTAATACCATGATTTATAACACAGCTCTACAAGCTTCAAAATAACAATATAAAAAAACAAATCTCTGCTAAAAACATAGCAGAGATTCTGTTTAACAATGAAAAAACGAAATATTTACAAATTTTATTTTTTTATGAAAATATTTTTTCGAGTATCTTATAGGTGATTAGGTAGGTAGGTTTGACTCCATCCATCCCTAATGCTCCTGAGGCAAGGGTACTTCCTGTCTCCAAGGGATTGTCAGAAGCATAATATGCATACAAAACTTTTACACTTTTCCGGATACTTTGCCTTATTCTGCTTTCGCTTTGGATAGCTTTTTGATAGTGGGCACCTTCCATCTCCAATCCTATGGCTCTCCAAGAAGATTCCATCAAATAACTTAAGACATCCTTGTTTTGAAGTGAAGTACCTAATACGGTAAACATCGTACCTTGATACACCCCCAAACCAAAACCTTCGAAGTCTTCTTTTTTAAGTTCGTTCTTGAATGGGTAATTGTCAGCTGTTCCTTCAAAGACGTGACTGTCAGGAATCATTATATCCCCTTTTTTTCCAGTCAAAATACCTGCTTTACCCATAATTGAGGCTGAATGTACATCCAATGGATAGCTTTTTCCATCAGATGTCTCAAAAGGTTTGAGCAGTTCGTCAAAACATTCATATGCCTGCTCTCCAAAAGCGTAATCCATAACAACAATAATGGGTTTTTTCTTTAGATCTTTAGGTATTTTGAGACCGGGTAAAATAGTTTCTTTCGACATCCTTGCCGTATCGAAAACCTGTACATTGATGTTTGTTCCCGATTCATCGTTAATTTGAATGAACCCATTTTTCTGCGCATACGTCAGGATGTCTTTTCCTTTATGATCCTTTGCTCCTACACTGATATCCATTGCCAAATTTTCGATTTGATCAAAAGAAGTGAGTCCAAATGCCTGATGTCCATAAATGGTATTTAAAAAACTGTGTAGATTGGCAGATACCACATGAATAGGACGATCCAACAAACCTTCCTCAAACAAGACAGACTTTATTTTATTGGCCCATAATTCTCCATAAACATGATGCCCTACCCTAAGTCTAAGAGTTGAAGAAAAAGATATTTCCCTATCCAAAGATTTAAATGATTCGTCGATGGCAAGTTTACCCAAATGATACACTATAGAAAATAAGCTGCTGGTATGCGGAGAACTTTCAAATTTCTGTACGGCCGCGTGGGTCTCATCAAAAGTCCGTCCAATCACATGACTTAGGTAGGAACAACCGACTTCCTTGTCAAAATCCTCTCCATTTTCTTCTTTTTCGATGATTTTTTCCAACATCTGCCAGTTCAAATCAAACCTTCCTTTGAAATCAGTACTGTTTGATTTGATTTTCTCAGATTCTATATATAAAAATGTCAAATGGGTCAGGATGTCATAAATATCAGACCTGCCTCGGGTCATTTCCACATACATCTGATCTTTGTCCACCCTATAGCAATTCCTCTTTCTTTTGGCAGGTACTATTGCAGGAAATGTGGAATTCTCATACCCTTCTCTGCTGATTAATCTAATATACCGACATTCTTCAATTCCCCTGGGAAGTCTTTCCATTACATATAACAATCCTTCCAGTTCTATTTCCTCTTCTTTCGTAATCAGCCCGTAAATTTCAGGACTCAACACCAAAAGTGAATCCACAAGAGACTCCCCTGATACTCCCATTGGCTTATAGGATCCTCTCATAAAAAGGTGCCGCATGGTGATATAGAGTTTTTCAATTGCCGCCCGTGATTCCTGTGCTCTAGTTCTTTGCATACTTTTTCAAAATTTCTTTTTTAGATAAATTCAACAAAATTAATAAAAATAAGGCTGATTTTCAGATTATTTGTTTGTTTTTTTCACTTTACCCCACTGTTAACCAATCAATATTTTTCTTCCAGGATATTTAAATGATGCTGGGTATGTCCGGGAATTATATTAAATAGAGCTCTAACACTGACATTGACCCCATTGGCAATTCCAATGTTTGTGAGTGAATCTAGGGGCAAAGACTGAAGGAGTGAGGAAAGCGAATATCGGGACATCTCAAAATCCTCCAGCAATTTTGGCAGTGGAATATTATTGAAATGTGCATTTGAGACATACGCATCTTGATCAAAACCCGGAAGTTCAGACTTCTCTCCCCTTGCAAAACACAAAGCCCGAAAACACATGATCCTATCCGTATCAATTATATGTCCCAATACCTCCTTCGGAGTCCATTTTCCCATAGCATAAGCCTTTTGGCTTTTTTCTTCTCCCATCTTTTCGAAAAGAAACCTTACCTCCTCAATTTGTGAAAGTAAAACTTTCGGAATATCCTTTCCCTTAACCCAGGCAATGTAGCCCGAATAAAACGGTGCAAATTCGCCTTCTTGAGGTGTTAATATTTCATTCATGTAAAAACCGTTTAAATTAAAATTATATCGGGGTAAATTTAATCCATTCACCTACAGCAATACTATAAATGAAAAGAATTTTACTTTTGATCGCATATTTCAATATCTGTTTAGCCATTGGTCAGACTCAAATCATATTAAGGGATCCTGGTATAGACCAAATGATAAATGAAATTTCCGCAACCAATCTGGAGCAATATGTACGGGACTTGGCCAGTTTCAGAACCCGACATACATTGAGTGCCGACAATAGCAAAGAAGGTATTTTGGCCTCTCAAAATTATGTCCTCAATCATTTCAAATCATTTGAGCAGCATTCCAATGGAAGGTTTACTTCGTATATTGATTCTTTTACTATACCTGCAGATGGCCGAAGAATTCCAACAGACAGCAAGTCGGGAAATGTCATGGCTACCTTGAAAGGGACGGATCCGAATGATAACAGAATATTCCTGATTTCAGCCCATATAGATAGCAGAGCACTTAGCGTCATGGATGAAAAGATCGATGCCCCCGGAGCAAATGATGATGGTTCAGGTGTAGCGGCAATTATTGAACTGGCCAGAATCATGTCAAAAAAATCTTTTCCTGCAACTATCATTTTTGTAGCTGTTTCAGGGGAAGAACAAGGGTTGAAGGGAGCTGCCTACTTAGCCGAAAAAGCAAAGAAAGAAAACTGGAATTTGGTAGCCATGCTCAATAATGATATGATCGGAAACAGTCATTCCTCCCAAACAAACATCAATGACAATACCAAAGTAAGAATATTTTCCGAAGGAGTACCTGCCGCTGAGACTGAGCAAATGGCGGCTATACGAAGATACACCAACGGGGAAAATGACAGTAAATCCAGACAACTTGCCCGTTATATGAAAGAGGTCGGAGAAAGATATGTCGATCAACTCGAAGTCAAACTGGTTTATCGAAATGACAGGTTCTTAAGAGGTGGCGACCATACTCCTTTTGCAAGGGAGGGATTTACAGCTATTCGGGTCTGTGAGATGAACGAAAATTATTACCACCAACATGAGAATGTAAGAATTGAGGATGGTATTCAGTATGGAGATTTGCCGGAGTTTGTTGATTTCGAGTACATGAGAAAAATTACAGGCATCAATCTGGCTTCTTTGGCCTCAATGGCCTCTGCCCCGTCGGAACCCCAAAATGTGGTCATAGATGTTCGTCGATTGAGCAATACTTCTACATTGAAGTGGGATTCCCCTCAAAATGGATCAGCCAAAGGATATTATGTACTGATGCGCGAAACGGAAGAATCCATGTGGCAGAAGAAATTTTACACAGAAGAAATGACATTGACTATTCCTTATTCGAAGGACAATTACTTCTTCGCCGTTCAGGCAGTAGAAGAAGGAGGTCATGAAAGTATGGCCGTTTTTCCTCAACCCCTTACACGATAAGCCCAATTTACAGATAAGACTTTTAATTTGTCCTTGTAATCTCAACAATAGGAATCTTCAAGGAACAGATATATCTAAATCCAGGGCTCAGGTAACTATTTTTTTTAAGGAAGAGTCCTCTAATAAATGTCTCTATCAATAATAAGTATTTTGAGATTATAAAATCATCTAAAAAGGATAGCCGATAGCAAAATTGAGTACCAGATTATCCCTTCTCCAGTCCCTATCAAAAACCAAAAATCTATCCAACCACCTTTCATCCTCAGGCAACCATGGCTTTCTGATAGGGATAGCCAAATCAAATCTCAAAACAAAAAGCTGAATGTCTATTCTCAATCCCAATCCGCTTCCGACACCAAGTTCTTTTACCCATTGGTTACTGAATTTTCCCCCGGGAAGTGCTTCGTTGTCATTGAAAAGCCAAACGTTACCGGCATCTGCAAAAACAGCACCTTTTAAATATTTACTGATAGGGAATCTATATTCCACATTGCCTTCAAGCCTGATATCCCCAGCCTGATCAAAAAATCCATTGGTAGTCACATCCTTCGGAATGAATGTACCTGGGCCCAAAGCCCTGATTCTGAAAGCACGAACACTACTTGGTCCTCCTGAAAAATATTGTTTTACGAAGGGAAGGGAAAGCGAATTCCCCATAGGAAGACCCGCACCTGCAAAAAGTCTTGTCACAAGATTATGCTCTTTGGTAATTCTCCAGTAATGCCTGAAATCAAAATCTGCTCTGCTATATTGAGCATATTCAAGGCCAAATATGTTATCGGGATTTGAAGAACCGAAAACTTGATTGATCAATCTTATGGTATTACCTGCAAAATCCAATGTCGCACCGAAAAATATCGGGTTCTTCCTTTCTGAATCAACTAATTGATTATAATTAAAAGTGTAATTCCATCCAAAAATAAATTGCTGTTCGAAACTTCTCCTTAAAAATGGGTTTTGGTTCAGGATTTCTTCAAATTCAGGAGTAGTCTCCGAAAGATTAAATAGACTGATACTTAAAGGGTTTATCTCATGGTAAACATGCCTGTTGACCTGCCAAAAATAGCCAAAGGAAGTATTAATTGAATTGATTTTATAAAGATCAGAGCGATACTGGTATTCATAACCTAAACTTATCCTGGTTTTTGGAATAGCAAACTGGAATCTGTTCATTACAGGAGTAGGAAAAAGGACTCTTGGAAAAACCAAACCCGCCTGAATACCGAATTCTGTAGAAGTGAGCCGGTCTCTTTCACCCTGCGCAATTTGGGTTTCATAGCCAACTTTACCTGATAAGGTAAAAACTTCCCCGCCATGGAAGATATTCAGATTCCTATAGGTCAGAATCAATGCCGGTCCTACAAAACTGTTTGATTTCGTTACTCCCTGAAGCTCTGCTCTCAGCGATCTTTTATTGAGTGGAGACAACAATATTTTGGCGTCCAAGGGATAGGTGCCATCTTCGCCTCTGACAGAATCACTCTCATCAAAGGTGATATTGACATATCTGAAATTCCCAATAGAAGAAAGCCTGTTTGAAGTTAATCTTGACTTTTGGGGGTCGAATTTAGCTCCTTTTTCAAACAAAATATACGATACCAATAGGTCAGGTTTAAAAACCAATCCCTCCTGTATTACATCGACTCCATTGATTCCTACGGTGTCTGCATTCGACAAAGTAGTATTCAAAGCATAATCCGGAAATACAGTAATATCTTTGATGGAATATGGGTAAACGGCCTTTTCCGGAACTTCGCTCTTTAATCTGAGATATAAATCAAATTTTCTGTCCTCATACTGATTGGTATCTGCCTCAAAAATCAGCAAATCACCCGAAAAATTATAATAACCTATAGTTTTCAATTCTCTTTCTATCCTTGTTCTTTCCTGCTTAAGTATATCAAGATCAAATCTTTCACCCTCACCCATTAAAGTTGTTTCCATAAATGAGTCTATTTTCTTCATAATGGACAAGGTATCACCTAATATTTCGTAGGTGGCTAATCTGTAGGCATCTCCGAAATTGAGTTGATATTGAAGGCCGGTGAATTTATTTTTTTCATCCTTTACTACTTCTGAGGTACCATAAAAATAGCCCTTATTTTCCAACCTGTTCATCAAAATATCCAAGGTTCTCTGGGTATTTACCTTACTGAAGTAAACAGGTTTTTCTCCAAATTGATTATTGAGAAATTTATTGATAAATCCAGGTTTTTCTTTTGACCCTTTGTAATGTGCCCACAATCTGAACCTTGTTCCTAAAAGCTTTCTATTGGGATCGGGATTGATCAAACCGCTAAGTTCACTTTGTAATTCCCTTATTTCCCTTTTCGGTAGATCGGCATTCAATACCAACTCTGCACCAGTATACAAAGTCTCGTTTTCAGGAATAAAATTTTTGACTCCACATGAACCGAGGAGGAGTAATAAAACTAACCCTATGTATCCTAAAAACCTCATCAGTTTTCTACTTCATTTTCTTCTTCAAATCTTCCCTCAGGAGATTTGTTGTGTGTTTCTTCCTTGTTTTCCTCCTTATCCTTGGTATCATCGGAATCAGACTTTTCAAGATCTGCCCTTTTCCATAACTCAGTGAAGGAATTGAATTCTTTATTGAAAATGAAAGAGATTCCTGTTATTATCAATTGCCCGTCGATTACTGATTCAAACTGGTTTTTTCTAAACGTTTTTACCCTCCATCTGCCCCTTTGATCCAAAAGATATTCCAGACTCACATCTCCAAATACAGCATTTCCCTGACCAGGCTGTTGATTTCCTCCTTCTACATCCACCTGTCCACCAACAGAAATAACCAACCTGTCTTCCATAAGGCTTTGTTTTGCAGCTACATTGAGCTGGGTTCTGTCTTCGGCTGCTCCTGATAGATAATCTGTATAAGAGTCGAGATCAAAATCAACCGAAAATCCTGAATTACCAAATAACCTATCTGAAAATGTATTGAGTTGACTGGATAATATTTGGCTGACACTGGATCTTGCCAGATTAACGGACCCGCCTGAAGAGCCATCATTACCCACCATAGGAAAGAACTGATTGAGCACCAATAAGGAAAATACCTGCTTGTTCAATTCATCTTCTCTTTGATTTACCTGCTGAATCATGGAGTATACATTTCCGTCAAAGGCTCCCCGATCCTGTTCCGCCATATCCAATTCAAAGCTGATTTCAGGTTGTAACATCTCCCCGTTGATTTTCAGGTAAACCATAAATGGCAAGACCTGCCTAAACTGACTTCTGGTCTGCGTATCTGTACCGCTTAATTGTGCCTGCATCAACTCTGCAGGTGAAGTTCGAACATTATAAATGGCTGTAATATTCAAATTGGCATCCAACATATTTCCGGTCCAAATGACAGTGCTTCCTTCCGCCAGAAAAAACCTTCGACTTACCAGTCCGAAAAGATTGAGCTCATAATGGCCACTTTTCACTTCATATCTTCCTGAAAGGGAAATATCCCCATTTGGGTTCATTATCATACTAAGGTCAGCTTGACCCTGAATCCTCAAATTGTCATTGGTCCTTTCATCAATGATCATATTAATGACTGTTTGAGGATCTACCTGAAGGTTTGCTCTAATGTCAAAACCCTGGATTCCTTGCGCTGTAATTTCAGAATCCCTCTTGTATAAAATATCATAAGGATCCTGGTGGTTGACAAACAATACCACTCCTGTACGTTCCAGATAATCCAATTGATCCTCAGGAATGATCAGTGTCATTTCGGTTCCCTTATTGACCTTTAAAATCACATCTATAGCAGGTAAACTGAAGCTTCCTCCAATCTTCATGTCCAAATCCACATTAGCTTTTCCAAAGAAAAGATCATTGTCCTCCCTGGTTGAATTAATAATCTGGAAATTTTTGGTTTCAAGCTTCAAATCAAACCCGATATCTGAAATATCCTCGGTAATTAGATTTCCATTGATGACAAAAGACGCACCCGCTTCATCTCTAATAGAGAAATCATTAAAAACCAAACCGGAGTTATTGATCTGAATCCTTTCATCCGGTAAGGAAAATTTCGCATTGATACTGGAAACTAAAAACTCAGCCTCTTTGAAAAACAATTCACCTGAATAAACCGGTTCTTGCACTGAACCGTCCAATTTGATATTTCCAGACAGATAGCCTTTCGAATTTTTCAGTTCGCTCCCGGACAATGCCTCAATCAATCCAAATTGCAAAGCTTTGAGGTCCAGGTTTAAATCAAGATTACTGCTGATAGTATCGGCCACAAATGTGCCCACTACATTGGCCTCAATATCACCTTCACTCAAAGAAATATTCAGTCCGTAACTGTTCAAAGTTTCGGCTTCGGCTAACAAATCCAGCTTTCCAAGTGGAATATCCAGGACAACAAATTCACTGATATTTAAATCAGCCAATAATCCAATAGCGTCAAAAGGATTTTCAATAATAAAACTACCATTTACAATGCCGTTTAAAACCGGATCATTTGGATTTAAAAACCCTGTGAATGTAATTATTCCAAAATTTTCAAATCGGATATCTATCTGTTCTTTTGATGCTTCACTCTTTCCATTGGAAATCTTTAACTGCTGATCCCCACTTGTAAAAACAAAATTCTGAAAAGCAAGGTAGTTGGAGGTGTAAATGACTTGGTTGTTCTCAGGCATCTGCCACCTGTGACCGTTTAAAACCAGATTTTCGGGTTGGATAAGTAAGCTAAGACTATCGTTTTGCCAAAAAAGTTCTGATCTAATCTGGATTAAGGGGTTATCATCCTTCAACGATAAAAAATCAAGATTCAAAATGCCATTCTGATAAATACCTTTCAATTCAGTTTCTCCCATATTGATGGGATCATATGAAAGTGAATCAAATCCTGAAATGAATTGAAGTTTATTCTTTTCCCCATTGATCGAAAATTCAAAAGACTCCACCTTTGAAGAATTATATTGTAACAAGGGTACGGAAATCGAGGAATTGAGTGATTTTTCTGCTGAGAGAAATTCAAAATTAATTGAAACGCTGTCCAATTTTTCGATTTCTCCAAGTAAAAGCTGATCAAGAAATGGAGTACTGCGAAAAGTGAATTTCCCATTAGCCACCAAATCATCCGAAATAATTGACTCAGTACTACCTGCGATTACTTCCTCAAAGTAAGCTTCGAGAGATTGGCTCAGACTTGCAATAGAACCATTCACTGTAAATAATCCATTTAAAAAATCTGAGTTGATTTTTAAAGAAGAAAGCTGATCCGAAAGTTCACTTTGGAGTACTACTCTCCCCATTGGAAAAACCTTTTGATCATAAAAAAAATAACCCTCGTCTATACTCAAGGAAGCCCTGAAATCATCAAAATTCCCCTCTAACGAACCAGTGATCTGAAATTTGGTATTGATATCCTGATTGGTCAATCCAAAGGCCTGAGTATGGAATTTCTTTAAATCAACAAATAAATTCAAATCCTGATCCAAAGTATCCAATACCGCAGTAAGATTTATATCAAAATCAAGGGCTTCATTTAAAAAATCCATTTCAAGATTTGCTATTCCATCTTTTGCATTGGCCTTAAAATTCAATGGAGAGTAATCAAAATCATTCCAAGTTAGTTTTTCAATATCCAAGTTCATCAAAGCGTCAATATCCTTTAGATCTTTACCTTTTACCTGAATAGAGGATTCAAGACTTAAGGGCAGTAATTCAGGCATTTTCAAAATCTTTCCCAAATCAAATTCCCTCATACCCCAATTAGATTCCAAAAAGTATACTTCATCGTTTTTATAAACCCCTTTCAAAAAAACATCACCATCACTAGTGGCCAACAATAGATCGAGAATCAAGTCATTCATTCCACCTTTTGCAGCAGCTTGGAGTTTGATACTTTCGGGAAGATCAAATTCATAATCCTCAATAAATGGCATCATGACAGCTTTATCAGTTTCAACTGCCAATACCGGTAGATCAAAACGGAGATTAGCTACATCAAGTATATTCTCAAATAAAGCCCCATCAAGATTAATGGAAGTGAAATTACCGTATAAGACTTCAAACTCGGGAACAAGTACTTTTTGTAAACTTCCATTGAATCGACCTGAAGCTTTTAAGCCGTTTTTAACCAGCTCTTGAAAGTATATTTCCTTTTTTAATTCGGGAACAAAAAAGCCGGCTTCAGCGGCGTCAGTTTGAAACTCCGATATCTGTAAATCAAAAGAGGATTTTTCCGGATAATTAATAAGGCTTTCCAAACTTTGATAATCCAAAGCCAGATCAGCTTCGAGATTTGACGCTCCGGTTTTAATTGAAAAAGAATCCAAAATCAACTTTTGATCACTTGCGGAAAAATCTACATGCAGATTTTTAAGAGAAAGACCACTACTCTCTTCAAAAGCTACCCTATCAATTTTACCTCCGGCATTTTTATCTTTCAAAAAAATGTTTTGTGCAGAAAAATCAAGGCCGTTCAGTAGTATCGCATCGGGATTAAAAATTCCTTTTTGAACCTTAGCTCCAGAAATTTTATAATCAATATCATTGTTTTGAAAATCAATGTCACCAACCTCGACCCACCAGTCAGGCCAATCGAGGGGTTCAGTTGAAGATTGGGAGTTGTTTTCTTTTGACCCTGATTCAGTGGGGTTGATTTCAAGAGCAAATGTGGAATTGGATAAAAAAATTGATTTTAGAAGGATTTTTTGCTCTTCTAAGTTTGCCTCGGGAAGAACTGTTTCAAACTCATCCAAATAAATGCTTGCTATAATACCATCTGGGATAGAATGATAGTTGAGATCTGTCTGTTCAATACGGAGATTATCCAATACGATCAGAGGCAAAGGAATGGATGTATCCGTATCAACTGTATCAACTGTAACAAAAGGTATGGACTGAAAATAATCGATTTTTGCTGCTGAAATAAAGATTTCCTCGATTCCAAAATTCATTTTATTCAAGTCTAAATGATCCATTTTGACTCTGATTTCTTCCCACAATGCTTTTGACTCAATCCCTAATAGCTGATCTTCGTAAACAAGCTTAAAATCCAATAACTCCACCGGACCCATAGAAAGCTGAGGAAAGGCTGTATTCTGATCTTTATCAACAGTTTCTTCGTCTTCTTTAGCTTCCGAAACAAATGCATCCAATAAGAAATTGAAATTAAAATTTTGACCTAAACTGTCTCTTTTAACTTTGGCAGTCACCCCCTGCCATTCCAGTTTAGAAACCTCAATATCACCGTTTTTGATAAGTGGAATAAATGAAATACCTGTTTCAAGTAATTTCGAATAAATCAAGGTATCCCCTTCCAAATCTTCCAGGTAAAGACCTTCCAAGGTCAAATCTCCCTTGAATGTAACAAATAACCTTTCTATATTAACAACGGTCCCTGTCTTTTTAGAAATGAAAGAAGTAGCTTTTCCAACTAAGATGTCCTGACCCCAGGGGCTCCTTACAAACAAAAGAATTGCTATCACCAAAATCAATATAATACCGATGGTGATTCCTGAATATTTGAAAAATTTCTGAATATACTTTTTGATAAGATTTCAATTAAATTGATCAATCAACCTCAAATATAAGGCTTAAACTATTAGATTGTCGAAGAAATAAATTATAGTATCCCAAATTGTGCATTAAGATTAAGACAAAATCATTTGCATTTTATCAAATGGTTAAGTGTTGGGGTGGAATTAAAATAATCGGTCGAAAAAACCTAAATTGAAAATTGAATTGAAATTTTCGACTTATGACGGTTTTCTTCAGTTTTATCTTTCTCTTTATTACATATTTTCTTACTGCATTGGCCCTTTTGCAGGTTTATTTACCAGGAGGCATTAGCATCATTAACGAAACTGACTGGAAGATGCAGCAATTCATAGCTTACAAAAAAATATTATGGGTAAGTTTCGCTATCTCCACTTTAACCTCGGGTATGATGTTTCACTTTTTTGTTTATCCTTATTCCTGACATTTCTTAAGAATTTTGGTGCTTATTTTAGAGAAATCATTTTTTTTCTACATTTTTCCATGGCAAAGACTCTTTTAAACCATTAGACTCAAAAACCATGAATTATATCATCAGACCTTGCGAGGAAAAAGACCTGCCTGATTTAGTCAAATTATGCAAAGCACATGCAGAATATGAAAAATCGGAATACTCTGTAGATGGAAAAGAACAAGGATTAAGAGAGGGTATTTTTGGCGATCCCAAAAGACTTCATGTTTGGATTGTGGAAGTAAATGGAAAGCCAGAAGGTTTTACCTCCTTTACTTTTGATTTTTCAACTTGGGAAGCTTCCTCGTTTTTGTATATGGATTGCTTGTATCTCAATGAAATCTGCCGAGGAAAAGGAATCGGAACTGAAATTATGAACCGAATCCGGGAAGTTGCCAAAGAAAAAAAATGTGTGAATATCCAATGGCAGACGCCTGAATTCAATGCAATGGCTATCCGTTTCTATGTAGGACTTGGCAGTGTGGGCAAGCAGAAGATGCGCTTTTTTATGGAGCCTTAACCTCTAAGCTCCTCTCGCCATTAATTAAAATCAAACAAATCGGAACTAAAAAATGACCGGCACGGATTAGGACTTCAGGATACATCCCAATCCCCAATTCTGTTACTCTGGCAAAGGCTGTTATTAATCCCCAAAAAGCCAACCAAATAAAAACAGGTTTTTTAGGTAAAATAATTGCTAAAAAGGCTGCCAAAATATCCAAGGAACCTATAATTCTGAGCATATTTTCCGCGTGGATTTGCTTCATTCTTAGTCCAAAAGTGTTCTCAAATGAAAGAATCAAATAATCCAAAAATCTGGGATGCAGAGAAAGTGCCTCTAACCCATGTGTCAAAAAAGTAATCACCAGTCCTACCAACAAAATATAGTAAGGCAGGGCTGATCTCTTATTTTCGCGCATAAAGAAAAGCAACCCAATAGGGAGAAGAATTCTGATCATGTGGGCAGGAATACTCCACTCTGTAAATGGACTTCCAGCTTGTCTCTTAATAGTATAAGCCAACAATAAAGTCAGGATGGAAATAATTAAGAGTAGTAGTTTGTTGGGTTTGACAAATACCCAAATTCCTGATATAAGAAAAACCCATGCTATAAATTTTTCTACTGATTTAGCATCTGCCTGCTTCATGCCTACTTCCATAAACAGCATGGTCTCAATGGCACTTCCGCCCATTAAATGAAAAAAAACTCCCGCACACTGCAAGAGTAACGTAAATTTCAACAGCCAGAGAATAAATATTTTGTCAGGTTTCACAACGGAATAAGTTATTTTACTTTCTTGGCCGAATCATAAAATCATCCAGAATATCACCTTCCATTCCAATGGCTTTTACGGAAATACTGTCCCTGTAAAAGCTTAATTTATGTACATTGTGGGCACTCATAGCAAAACCCGGAGCTTGGATAAACCATCTTGTACTGTCCGCTACACGTTGTGGAACTCCCAAACCTCCTTCGCCAATATATATTATGCCTGTTTCATCATATTTATTATTCCGAATGGGAACTGTTCTTTTCAAAATATGTCCATCAGATTCCAAAGCAAGGTCAATATTGTGTTTTTCGAAATAAGGTACCCAAGTATCTCTTACTCTTTTGAAAGTGGCATTATCAAATTCTTTTACTACAGGATAGGCAGGTCTGTGGTAGTTGACCAAAACCCATCTGTTTTCCTCCCTCTTTTTTGGTAGATTTTCTTCTAACCAATCCCGCTGATCGCCCGCAACACTAATTTCAGTATTCAAAGTGAGTATAGCTGTTTCTGAACCCAATTGAGTTGAGAAATAGTAATCAAAACCCTTTTTCTTTTGTGTATCTCCTAGCCAGAAATTTTCTTCAAATCCGATTTGCATATCATGGTTTCCTCTGGATATGATCAAAGGCAAAAGTCTATTATCGTTTCCAATTACTATTTCATGATCCTCAAACCACCAAAACAAATGCCTCCAATCTGCTGTGGTTCCATAATCCGCACCATGGATGAAACCAATTATTTCAGAATCTGCATCCATTAGGGATTTGATTCTTCTGTTCATCGCCTGCCTGTCAACATGTGGAGTTCTTCCCGCATACCTAGGTTCAGGACCACCCAGCCGGGAATCCCCGCCCCAAAGCAAAGAAAACT
>CAZLJT010000004.1:33326-41716 GCA_964559905.1 uncultured Aquiflexum sp. | reverse complement strand
TGGATGACCATTTGTTGGAGGATATGAGACGGATTTATAGCAGAAAACTGAATATACCTTATTTGTACATTGATGAGAAAGAGGAAGATTACAGGGCAAAAAGAATCAAAGCCTATCTGAACCTGCTTCACCAAACTGTTCAGAATCAAATCCAAGAACTCAAAAATCAGGATTTTGAAAGCGATGAAGAAATCAGCCAATATTTTGAATTATTGCCGGAAGCGCATGAATTACATCAATTGTACAAAAACCTCCCCTTTGTAACCAGACCTGAAAGAGCAAAAATTGAGCAGCGTTTAAAGGACGCCATCATGCCCGGAAGTATTGATGTCAATATCATGACCAAGGTCGATAAAATAAATTTTGACAGAAATGGTGATGAATTGCCTAGGGAATACTCTGACGCTCTCTCTGCATTAAGAGGATTTGCGCAAAGCGACCTTAATAGTGCTGTGGTATTTTCAGCCGGATTGAATCCTGCATTGTATAGTTATATTGAACAGTTCCCGGATTTCTTTCCTGATGCAAATGGAGAAATCAAGAAAAGAATAATCCTCAAAGTTTCAGACTATAGATCTGCATTGATTCAAGGTAGATTTCTGGCCAAAAAAGGAATATGGATCTCTGAATTCAGAATAGAGTCAGGATTGAATTGTGGCGGTCATGCATTTGCGACGGATGGATTTTTAGTTGGGCCGATATTGGAAGAATTCAAAACCAATAGGGAAAGTTTAAGAGAAACATTATTGAATGGATGCCAAGCGGCTTTGCAGGAAAAAGGTCTGCCATTGTTGCCTGAAAATATCAAACCTAGGGTCACTTATCAGGGCGGTATTGGAAATGCTGAAGAAAACAGCTTTTTGATGGAATATTATCAATTGGACGGAACTGGTTGGGGAAGCCCATTTTTGCTGGTCCCTGAAGCCACAAGTGTGGATGAAGATACTTTAAACAGATTGATCAGGTCCAAAAAATCTGATTATTACCTCAGCCACGCTTCCCCTTTGGGAGTGCCTTTCAATAACCTAAGAATCAGTAGCGGGGAAGAACAAAGGATCAATAGAATTGAAAAAAACAGACCCGGCAGTCCCTGTTATAAGAAATTTCTGACATTTAGTAAGGAGTTTTCAGACAAAGCCATTTGCACCGCCTCAAGGGAATACCAAAATCTTAAGTCCAAGCAATTCAAAGCAGGTGAAACCACCGATTCAGTGTTGAATGAAGTTTTGGAAAAGGATTGCCTCTGTGAAGGTCTGAGTGCACCTGCGATTTTGAATGCGGGTGAAACTCCCCGTCGAAACCTTTCTGCGGTGACTATTTGTCCGGGTCCAAACCTGGCTTATTTCAAAGGTGTGTTCAGCCTCAAAGAAATGGTAGGGCACGTCTATGGAAAACTCCAAATCAATCTGGACGCTGAAAGACCTCATGTTTTTATAAAGGAGCTGCAATTGTATATGCAATACCTAAAGTCCGAAATGGAAAAAGCACTTCCGGAAAGCAATCAGAAATTTGAAAATTATGTGGAAAAATTCAAAAGAAATCTGGAGTCGGGAATTCAGTATTATCAGGAACTGACCAATGCTGTGACCGTGGGTAAGGAAGAAGTCATCAATAAAATGAAAGAGCAACTGGACGAGATTCTTTTGGAGATTCAGGGAACCACTGCATTTACCGTTGAATGAAACAAGGCTTATTTTCCAAGCTTCAAAATCCTCAGCGCACCTCTGATGACAATAACAAAAACGATCATGCCCACTATTAAATCGGGATATCCTGATTGAAGCCAATTGACCAATACCCCCGCAAAGATTACTCCCGTATTGATGACTATATCATTGGAAGTGAAGATCATGCTTGCTTTCATATGGGCTTCATTACTTTTGGCTTTTTGCAACAGGTAAAGACTAAAAGCATTGGCGATCAAAGCCAGGGTTGAAATGATGATCATAGTCGAAAAATCAGGCATCATTTCGATTCCAACAAATCTGCGAACTATTTCACCCAATCCGATAGTTGCCAAGATTAGCTGAAAATAACCTGCAATGCGCGCAATTTTCTTTTTCAAAAAAATACTGCCGCCTACTGCAAAAAGACTAATTGCATAAACAAAGGCATCTGCCAACATATCCAAACTGTCTGCGACTAATCCCATTGATTTGGAAATGAGACCCGTAGTCATTTCAATCAGAAAAAAAGAAAAATTGATAACCAATACTGCCCAAAGCATTTTCTTTTGAAGTGTATCGGCATCAAAGGAAGTGATGGATGATTCTTCTGAAGATTCCAGGGTATCGCCTAATTTCAAAGAATGTATCAAACTTTGGATTTCTTCCAATCCTTTTTCATGATAGATAGTCAATCTTCGTTCATTTAAATCAAACTCAAGGTTTTTGATGGATTGGATTTCTGCCAATTTCAACCTTATTAAATTTTCTTCAGAGGGACAGTCCATCTGTGAAATTTTAAAAACTGATTTATTCATGCCCTAAGATATACAGCCCTATTTAAAATCACTTTAAAATTTTGAACAAAATTGAGCTTTGATTGTATCAATTATTACGGATAGAAAGATGAAATTATCTTTAATTTGTTCTTAGTATTCAATTAAAAAAAATTATATGTTTTCTAAAGCTTGTCAATACGGAATCAAATCAGTCATATACATTTGGAAGCAAAGTCAAATTGGTCAAAAAGTAGGAGCCAAAGAAATAGCAGCATTTGTTGATGCACCGGAACCATTTACAGCTAAAGTTCTCCAAGAACTTGTCAGAAAGAAAATAATAGGTTCCCAAAAAGGTCCTTCAGGCGGATTTTATGTAGGGAAGGAACATGAACAGTTTACCCTTAAGGACTTGGTTGTTGTCATTGATGGGGATGAGCTTTTTTCCGGTTGTGCTTTGGGATTGAAAAAATGCTCGGAAGATAACCCTTGCCCCCTACATAATGAAATCAAAAAAATAAGAGTTGATTTGGTACATATGCTTACAGAGAAGAGTCTCAAACAACTCGCTGAGGAGGTTGAAAGTGGTGATACGGTTCTTGCCAGGTTGGTTTAAATTGAGAATTAAAACCCAAGGAATTTAACTTTTGATTTCTTAAATTTTTTATTTGATCTGCCCAAATTATGATTTTAATAATAAAAGATAAAAAGGTCTTTTTATATATTGCACTCGTATTCAAATCCAAAACAAAATGAAATCGAGAATTAAATTCTTTACAATTATTGGTTCGCTCCTAATGTTTGTAGGATGTGGGCCATCAGAAAGCCAAAATAGCAACAGTTCTCCTTCTGAGACTACGCACGTTGGGCAATCCGGAATCAAAGATGATATGTCAAACCCGAATGTGGTACAGGTTGCCGTGGGTTCCCCAGACCATTCGACATTGGTTGCAGCATTGAAAGCAGCAGATTATGTGGATGCCTTGGCGAATGTCGGACCTTTCACAGTTTTTGCCCCGACCAATTCAGCATTTGATGCCTTGCCTGAAGGTACATTGGCAACACTTACCAAAGCCGAAAATCAGAGACAGCTAAGAGATATTCTTGAATATCATGTGTTATTGGGTGTTTATAAAGTAGATGATTTCGTCAATTGGCGAAAATTGGGTACTGCGGATGGAAGATCTGTAGAGATACAAAAAAATGCTGAAGGCACGGTATTGGTCAATGGTGCCAAGATTATAGGAAGCGTTCAGGCTTCAAATGGGATTATCCATGTAGTGGATAAAGTTCTGTTACCCGAATGAAAATAATAATTTCTTTCCATAAAGGTTGTTTGTTTCTTACCCGAAAGCACCAGGCATTAGCTTGGTGCTTTTTTTAGGTATTCTCTTTCCAAACACTTTTCTCATTCTCCAAAATTTCTTTGCCCCAAACAGGAACTTCTTTTTTGATCCTTTCTACCAATTCTTCGCAGGCATCCATAGCGGCCTTGCGGTGCTTGGAAGAAGTGAATACAAATAGGCAGATTTCTCCGACTTTCACTTCACCCAAACTGTGGTAAATGTGCATGCAGGTAAGTGGATATTTGGCAAATATCGCTTCCCGGATTTCAAAAGCCTTTTCCAATGCCATTTCTTCATAGGTCGTGTAATCAATGGCGATTACTTCTCCTTCCTCTTTTTGATCTGCTCTTACCTGTCCCAGGAAAATACTGTGGCCGCCAATATCGGTTTTAGTACTGTGGTTGGCAATGGATTTGGCAATTTTATCCGGAGAGATGGCTCCTTGTACAAATATGTTTTTGGGTGTTCTTTTAGTTTCCATGATAGTTATTGTTGATCGGTGAATCCATAGCTTCAATACCTCCTGAAATGGAATGGATTTTTTTTCCCGGAAAGGCGTTTTCCAATATTTTGACAGATTTTAAACTTCTGATTCCACTTTGACAAAATAACAATAAGGGATCAATAGGACTTAAGATGACGGGAATTTCTTCTATTCCTGAAGCAGGTACAGAAATGTGTTGGATATTTTTAAGTCTTGGAGCCTCATCTTTTTCCCTCACATCAATCAGTTTTCCCTCGGGAAACTTTTTCAAAAGCCCAAAAGCATCGCTCCAACTGATACTGTCTCCGTTGCCACAGACAACAGCGTAGTCAATTTCCTTGAGTTGCCCAATAGTTTTTGGCGTTAAATGTTGAGCTTCAGGGTTTTTGCTTAGGGAAACTTCATAGGATTGATGGTCAAGTAAATTATAAAACAGCATCTTATCAGTTAATGAACTTCCATAACCTGTGACATATTTGATTGCTTCTGCAGCCTGTATGGTTCCGATAATTCCCGGCAAAACTCCCAAAACACCGGTCTCATTGCAATTCGGTATTTCATAGGCAGTAGGAGGGTCAGGGAAGAGATCTCTATAATTAATAGAGTTAGAATCTACTGCATTCATTATACTCACCTGTCCTTGGTTTTGATAAATTGCTCCAAAAACCAGTGGTTTTTTTAATAAAACACATGCATCATTGACTAAGTACCTGGTAGGAAAGTTGTCCGATCCGTCCAGAATCAAATCATATTTTGAGATAATGTTTGATGCATTTTCTGTCGTGATAAACTCTGGAATGCAATCAATTTGTATATCGGAATATTTGGATTTTAAATAATGTGCTGCAGTTTCTGCTTTGTTTAATCCCAGATCTCTTTCACCAAAAAGTATCTGCCTATTGAGATTGGACAGTGAAACCGTATCTCCATCCATTATCCCTACAGTACCTACACCAGCTGCAGCCAAATAAAGCAGTGCCGGACAGCCCAAACCACCCGCACCTATCACCAGAATCTTGGATTTCTTAAGTTTTTTCTGAGCCTCTTTTCCAAATCCAGGCAATACATATTGTCTCGCAAATCTGTCCATATTCATTTCATGTTCCAATATTTCAGTTCTTCTCTGCTATTGATGTTTGTCAATACATTTGGCTCTAAACTTTCAATATAATCCATTTTAATGATCTGGTGGCCTTGGGAAGAAATAAAGTCCTGCATTTTGAGATGGTCATTTTTTATATACACCTTTAATTCATCGAGGATGGACTTGGGATAAATTGCAAAAAGAGGATTCGTATATCCTTTGGTTTCGGACACTGTAATTTTATCTTTTTTACTACAGTCTATCAGATGACAAATTGCTTTTTTGTTGATGAAAGGCATGTCACAGCCCATTAGAAACACATAAGGAGCTGAAGTCTTTTCCAATGCAGTCATTAATCCGCTCATGGGACCTTTTCCTTTTATGGAGTCCTCATACAAAGGTAATTCAAACTGACTGTAGTCCCGGTTGCTTGATATCAAACTCACATTCAAAGGCACAGCTTGAATAGTATTAATGATATGGGAAATCATCGGTAAACCTTTTAATAAAGCCAAGCCTTTATCCTCTCCCATTCTCCGGCTTTTTCCACCGGCCAATATAAAGACTTCTATATCCCGTAATGTGATCATTAATCATCAGAATTAACTTTTGGCCTTCATTGGAATAAATAAATTCCAAATGTATGGCTCATTATCCGCCAGAAAATGGTGGTAAAAGAGCTACTTCGGCTCCTGCAGGTATCATTGTTTTTCCTACGGCTTGTTTCTTATTGACAGCTATGCTGAATTTGGTATACTTCAATTCAGGATATTGTTGGAATAGGTATCCTGTCAAAACCTCTGTATTCGGCATGTTATCCAATTCCATTTCTTGGGTTTTTATTTTTTCGGCTACCATCCCGAAAGCTTTTAAGGTAATCATAGGTTAATTGTTTGAGAATTCAAGTTAACTAAAATCCGTCAACCTATCCAGAAATAATTCATAAGGGTGAAGATTTTTCGATAAATAAACGTAGTAACAAAGCGAAAAACTAAAAACCAAATTTTACCAGTAATAGACTTTAACCTTTGTTCCTGCTGCCAGGTAATCAGATTCCTCCTCTATTTCAGCTATGCAATTTGCAGTACTGTAGGATATGAGATTAAATGATTCCTGCCCGGGAAGAACATGTACTTGTCCATGGGACAACTTGGCCTTAAGGAATAGGGTGATACCTGTTTTCTTATTAAATTCTGAGAAGAGGGGAAATATCCCGGTTGGTTCAAAGGAATCGGCTGAACCCATCCAGGCCATCAGGCAGGGTTTTACATATTGGTTGAAACAGGTGAGGGTAGAAGCCGGATTACCGGGAAGTGCGAAAACCCACTGTTTATTTTTTTGACCTACATAGAGTGGTTTGCCGGGTTTTTGGCGGATTTTATAAAAGAGTTGTTTTACCCCGCTGTTTTCCAGACATTTTTTGACAAAGTCATAATCTCCCACAGAAATGCCACCGGAGAGGATCAATACATCGTATTTATTCAAAAATCCATCAATTGTTTTTTGTAGGGTATCCGGGTCATCCACAGCTTCCAACATGTCGATTTCCTCAATTCCCAATTGCTGAAGGTAGGTTTTTAAAACAGGGCCGTTGGAATTATAGACCTTGCCAAACTGCATTTCCTGACCAATCTCCAATAATTCGTCCCCTGTCAGGATGATTCCCACCGAAGGAAGGGAATGGACAGGAACTTTAGCCAATCCGATGGATGCCAGTAAACCGACCATTCCGGGCGAAATGTGAGAACCTTTATGGGCAATCAAATCTCCTTTTTTATTTTGAGCTCCTTTGCTGCGGGAATTAGCCCCTTTTTCAAATTTCCCAATATCAAAGGTTATTTTTTCTCCATCTAGCTTGACCAATTCTTGTGGGATGATGGTATCAGCACCTTTGGGGACAGGTGCGCCTGTAAATATCCTGATAGCCTCATCAGTTTCAATCCCTGATTCTTTAAGATCACCTGCTTTGATTTTGTCAAAAAGCCTTAGTTTTCTTGAATTATCACCATCCTTCCATTTGATGGCATAGCCATCCATGGCGGAATTGTCAAAAAAAGGAATGTCCAAAGGGGAGAAAATATCTTCTGCCAAATACCTTCCGAATGAATCTACCAAAGGGATTTGTTCATTTTTCCCTAAAATAGAAGATTGCTTTAAAATGGATTTTGCTTCGTTTACACTGATCATATTTTAAAAATCAACCCCCTATTTTGATCATACTCCGGTTTTCGATTTTATCGGTATCAGCTTTTTCATAATCCTGTGTAAACTGACCACCTAAGATGGCATGCTTCCTGAATATAGATAGTTTGATCAGGGGAAGGATGTCTTCACCCTTTCTTAAGGTCCCCAATAGATCCATTTCTTCTTTTCCAAATAGACAGTTTTTCATCTTGCCATCTGCTGTGATTCTCATCCGGTTGCAGCTACCACAAAAATGCTCACTCATAGTGGTGATAAAAGCAAAGGTTCCCTGATGGCCGACTGCTTTGAATTTTTTAGCAGTATCGTGTTTTTCGTCTACCAGCTTTACTGTATCATATTCCATCTGTACCAATTCAAGCATTTGGCGGGCAGTGATTACCTTATCACTTTTCCAGTGATTTCCGGTGAAAGGCATGAATTCTATAAAGCGTACATGAAGCGGTAATTTTTCGGTGATCTTCACAAATCCCAAAAGTTCTTTCTCAATGATGCCATTTAAAGCCACGGCATTGATTTTGACACGAAAGCCATGGTCCAAGAGCAACAGGATATTGTCCCAAACTTGCTGAAACTGATTTCTTTTGGTCAGTTTGTAAAAAGTCTCTGGATCCAAGGTGTCCAAACTGACATTCAGGGAACGGATTCCTGCTTCTTTGAACAAATCCAAATGCTTGTGCACCAATATCCCGTTGGTAGTCAGGGTCAGTTCAACAGGAAGTTTGGCTAATCGGCTGACAATCTCAGGAAATTCTTTCCTTACCAATGGTTCGCCTCCCGTCAACCGGATTTTGTTCACACCCAAGCCTACAAATGTCTTGGCTATGGACTCGA
>CAZLJT010000004.1:31400-33226 GCA_964559905.1 uncultured Aquiflexum sp. | reverse complement strand
GTCAACCGGATTTTGTTCACACCCAAGCCTACAAATGTCTTGGCTATGGACTCGATCTCATCAGTGGACATGAGTTTGGAATTGGGCATGCACTCGATCTCCTCATTGGGCATACAATAGGCACAGCGGAAATTACAGCTATCGGTCAGTGATATCCGGAGGTAATTGTGAATCCGTTGATGTTGGTCTATGAGCATGAAATCCCGATTGGATGAATAACAAAGATGCCAATAAAGTGAAAGAAATGAAAGGATAATCTAAAGGATAGTTGGTGAGTTGGAAGTTGGAAGTCTAAAGACACTAGGTATCCACATTTAAACTTCTTTTTGTAAGAGAGCTAAAATTGCTAAAATTTGTCGTTTTTTAATTAAAATGTTTGGTTAAACAGGGAAAAGGTTGATTTAAAAAAAATCAATAATTTTTAACTAGTTTTCGTCTTGAAAGAAAAACTTGAGACTTTTCTATATGGAACATATTTTGAAGACCGAGAGACTAATACTTAGAAAGTTAAATTTCTATGATAGTCTCTTCATCGTGAAACTACTCAACAGTCCGGGTTGGATTGAATTTATCGGAGATAGAGGAGTTAAAACAGAAGAAGATGCAAAAGTTTACCTTCAAAACGGACCTTTGCTCAGTTATGAGAAAAATGGATTTGGACTTTATCTAGTTGAGTTACTAGAGACAGGTGATCCCATTGGGATGTGCGGTATTCTAAAGAGAGACAATCTGGAACATCCTGACCTGGGTTTTGCTTTTTTGCCGGAATTTATGGGGAAGGGATATGCTTATGAAGCAGCCGATGCGGTAGTTAAGTATGCAAGAGAACAGTTTAGGATCGACACTTTATTGGCCATAACAATGCCTGAAAACGCAACTTCAATCAAACTTTTGGAAAAAGTAGGGATGATATACGATGGTGTAGTCAAACCTCCTGACGGTAAGGATAACTTGAATCTTTACAAAAAGGAGCTGAATGATGTAGTTTTTTTTTAGAACGCAGATGACGCTGATCAAGCTGATTTTTACTGATTTATTTTTTCTGTGTGTATCAGCCTAATCAGTGTCATCCGCGTTCAATTATATGATTCTACAAAACCGCATTTAGCTGACCATCGAGGTTAGATTTCCTTTTAAAGAATTAACAGCGGGATTTTCTACCCTGTTTTCTTTGATCAGAGGTTTTAGAATACTTTCCCACTTTCTGACCAAGGGCCATTCCCCATCGAGGTCAGAAAATTTATTGCATT
This sequence comes from uncultured Aquiflexum sp., assembly GCA_964559905.1. GTDB lineage: Bacteria > Bacteroidota > Bacteroidia > Cytophagales > Cyclobacteriaceae > Aquiflexum. Next base: position 31,976 of record CAZLJT010000004.1, on the reverse strand, counting down.
CATAAAATTCCAAAACGTGGGTTTTGTCCAGGCAGTCGATTTGGATTGTCAAATGATCCAAAACCTGTCTTTTTTCCTTTCCATTACCAACTTCATGTTCGGTTTTTTGAATCGAAATATTGCGGGCCTTTTGCAGGTCTATCGTCTTTGTTTCGGATGGGGTTCCAAAAAAAACATAGATGAGCTTTTTGTTTTTAATATCAAGGCCAATTCCATACATTCCCCTCCAGTGGTCCTCATGATCAAAATGAAGCTGGGAAGACTGACGGATTTTATCGAGAAACTCCTTTTGGGATTTCAGTTTTAATTTTTGTTTTCTGCTGTAATAATATAGCGGCCAAATAAAGGCCAATAATAAAATCAGGGATATACCCAAAGATGCGGGATCAATGTCTAACATGATGTAAGTGTAAATTTATGAGTGTGAAATAGAGTATTTTGGAAAACCGAAATTATCGGCAATCCATATATTAGCTCAAAGGAAAACTTATTCCTTTTGCTACTTTTTCAATTCACAACTACAGGAAAAAATGGAATGGGAAAAGGAGTTTTTGAACATCGAAAAATCTTTCCTTT
>CAZLJT010000004.1:8824-31300 GCA_964559905.1 uncultured Aquiflexum sp. | reverse complement strand
CAGGAAAAAATGGAATGGGAAAAGGAGTTTTTGAACATCGAAAAATCTTTCCTTTTTTTTGAACCAATCAAAGTGAAGAGATCCACTTTCAAGAATTCCGGAGATTTGATCAAGCTTTATACCTAATCCATCAAATTCAAAATGCTTAGCCTTAAAGGGAGGAACAATTATTTTTTCGGGTGAAACATCTACGAAAAAATTGAAATGTCCATCAACCTGAAAACCGGTGAGCACATTCTGCTCAAAAGAAGTCAATACCTTATCCTTGGGGCCAGAGAAGCCACTTATTATACTGTTTGATCCAAGGACCAAAATCAGCAGGAAGGATAAACAGTTGGAAAGACTTTTCATCAGGTTTTTTGAAGATCTGAAATCAGGGTCAAATATCATTAAATTAATGATCAAAATATGAGCCAATATTTTTTTTATTTTTGGCAATATGTTTGAATGTTCAAAACAAAGACGACATTTGATCCAATTTACTGAACTATGATCATCTCAATCATTTTACTCGTTTTAGGATTTGTACTTTTGGTTTTTGGTGCAGAAAAATTGGTTGATGCTGCATCTGCTCTTGCTGCTAATTTCGGTATTCCCAATATTGTCATTGGCTTGACCATTGTCGCTTTCGGCACTTCTGCACCTGAAATGGTGGTCAATATTTTTGCAGCAGTCAATGGTTCATCCGAAATGGTCATGGGCAATGTTCTGGGAAGTAATATTTTCAATGTGCTGGGGATTTTGGGGATTTCTGCCTTGATATACCCCCTCACTGTCAAATCCAATACTACCTGGATCGAAATCCCTTTAAGTTTATTAGCGGCAGTTTTAATATGGATCTTGGCTAACGACATGCTTTTGAATTTTCAGGTCAATGATTTTATATCAAGGTCTGATGGTTTGGTGCTGATCTTGTTTTTCATGATATTTTTGGTTTATAATATCATTGTCTCAAAAAATGGGCAAGAAACAGATGAGAGTATAGATATCCCTTTGGGCTATACCACAATGAAATCAATCTTTTGGATTTTGGCCGGATTGGCCGGATTGGTATTCGGAGGGAAATTGATTGTGGATAATGCTGTTGAATTGGCGCATTTATTCGGAATGTCAGAAAGGATTATTGGCCTGACTATCGTTTCCATTGGCACTTCCCTTCCTGAGTTGGCCACCTCTGTTGCCGCGGTAAGGAAGAAGAAAGTGGATATTGCCATTGGAAATGTGGTCGGATCCAATATTTTCAATACGTTTTTGATTTTGGGAGTATCGTCCATCATAACGCCGGTACAGGTCAACCCGGCAAGTAATTTGGATATACTGACAAATATTTTTGCAGGTCTTTTATTGTTCTTGTTTATTTTCACAGGAAAAGGCAGGGCACTTGAAAGGTGGGAGGGCGGATTGCTCTTAGCTCTTTATATCGGTTATTTGGCACTATTGGTTTTCAACTGATCAATATTTAAACAATCAGGCTCAAGTATCCAAAAATAATCCCCATACATCCGCCTACGATGATTTCAGTTTCGTTATGTCTTTTCAGTTCCATTCTTGACCATGAAATCAGGATGGCAAATCCTAAAAGCATTAAACCCGGCAATAAACCTACGCTGAAAACAGACACAGCAATATAAAATGCAATCCCTGCGTGCATGGAGGCTTTTAGCTTAAGGTTGATCAATGCCATGAGTAGGACCATGGCAAAGAACACCAGTGATTTTGAAATCACTTCTCCCGGAAAATCAAAAGTCCAAAAAGCCAAAAGCAAAATAATAAACAGCATGATGGCAAAGGGATAAAATCCTTTTCGCTGTTTCCGGTCAGAAACATCAAAATTGGTATAGATTCCTTTTTTTGTTTTTCTCCAATTATTGAAGATAATGGGAATAGTAATCAGCACAATGACTGATAAAGAAACCGCAAACGCAGTTTGTTTTGGCAGATTATGAAAACTCATCAAAACCACATACAAGGTCCCCAAAATAAGAGGGTGTCCAATGATGGAAATAGTTCTGGCCAATTTCATTAATTCTCCTTATTTGTCGGATTTTGCCGGTTCAATAAGGTCCCAAAGGTTACCGTACAAATCTTTGAACACTGCAACTTTTCCATAGGATTCCACGCTTTTTTCTCTGAAAATACTGATTCCATTGTCAAGGAGATTTTGGTAGTCTCTATCAAAATCATCAGTATATAAAAATAAAAACACTCTACCGCCGCTTTGGTTTCCTATGGATTTTTCCTGTTCTTCCCCAACTGCTTTTGCCAATAAGATTTCACAGTTGCCTTCCTGATATCCCGGAGGTGCTATTCTTACCCACCTTTTGGTATCAGACATCGCCAAGTCTTCCAATAACTCAAAATGGAGTTTTTGGGTATAAAATTCGATGGCCTCATCATAATCCCGTACCACCAAAGTAAATCTTGAAATGAATTGTTTCATTGTTTTATTAGTTTTGGTCATTTTTTCAACCTTTCAGGCGATTCTGTGAGGATAACCTTTTTATGAATTGACTTAATTGTTTCATTTGCCATCAATTCATAGCCCTTGTCTGAAGGATGTATACCGTCTGATGCCAAGAATTCAGAAGATATTTCGAATTTGAAATTATTGAAATCCAAACTATGGATATTTTTCTGCAAAGACTTCAATTCTCTTGTCAAAATATTCCTGTGCATACCCAAAAAAAACCGAATGATTCCAGGGATTGATGGGAAATGTTGGACCGGTGCTATGGAAAGCAGGATTACCCGCCGTACTGATTTTTTATTTTGCAATAATTCTATAAATTTTTTCAAATGATATCTGAATTTTCCAGGAGGAGTAAATTTGAAACAGTCATTGGCCCCAATCAAAATAATTGCAATTTCAAATTTCTCAGGGATTTCCTGTTTGCTGTGAGTTAAAAGCCTTTTCAGTTGTTCAGCCTTTAGTCCATTTCTTCCAAAATTATAGATATTGAAAGCTTTGTCGCTTTGATGATGAACCTGTGCGGCAAATGTTTTTTCTTCTTTACTTGCACCTACTCCAGCGGCAGTTGATTCTCCTATGATTAGTATGTTTTTGTCATTGTTACTTTCACCCAATTCCAGGAATTGACTTCTCGGTTTGAGTTTTATAATGCTTTCTCGGATTTTTCTCCCCTTAAAATAGAAATATGGCAAAAGGGGCAGCAAAATCATTAACTCGAAAAAATAATGGAGTCTGTTTATCATTTCATTACCGGCTATAGATTTAAAGAAAACACCAAGCTTATTATAAACTTGGTGCTTTTCTCAGTGGAAATAATTTAGAGATGTCAATAGAAACTATCCACCGGATTTTTTGGCTTTGTAGCCCTCCTGTAATAAGATTTGCAATACCTTATCTCTATGGTCTCCCTGGATGAGTATTTCACCGTCTTTGGCACTTCCTCCTACACCACATTTGCTTTTCAGAAGTTTTCCGAGCTCTTTGAGGTCATCTTCTTTCCCAATAAAGCCTTCAATCAAAGTCACTTGCTTGCCTCCTCGGGATTTTTTATCCAACATGACTTTCAGGTTTTGTTGTTTGGCAGGAATAGTTTCTGCTTCGGAATTTCCACCAAAATCAAAATTGAAATCTTCACGGGTCGAATACACTACACCATCCCTTTTCTTCCAATCGTTGTTTTTATTTTTGGACATGTTATTTTTTTGATTTCATAGTCCAAACAGGTCTTTTGGCTGCATTTACCACATCTTCAGCAATACTGCCGCTCAATAGATGTAAGAAACCTGTTCTGCCATGAGTTGCCATAGCTATCATATCAGCGTTCATATCTTCTGCATAGTCCAAAATACCATCTTCTTCTGAAGCGCTGTTGTATACTTCCATGGATGCCGCCTCTACCTCAAAATCCTCCACAAATGCCTTCATTTTTTCTTTAGAGGATCGTGTATTTTCAAAAATGCTCGGTGTATTTATTTTTACAAGATGTAGTTCAGCGTTTATTGTAGCTATGGCAGTCTTAAGTCTTGCTACCACATCTCCGGGCACCTCATTGAAGTCGCTTGCAAAAACCACTTTTTGGATATCTTTGGGAGAAACCTTGCTTTTGATAGTCAAAACCGGGCAACTGGAATTTCGGACTACTTTTTCGGTATTGCTTCCTATCAAAACTTCCTCAATGCCTGAAGAACCCTTGCTTCCCATAATAACAATATCCGCCTTGGCATCCACAATTTCTTTAGAGATGCCGGCAAAAGGATTGCCAAAAACCATTTTGGTTTCAAAAGAAAATCCTAGGTCTTTATATTTGGCCTCAAATTCGGCCATTTGCTTTTTCCTTTTATCTATCAACTCTATCATAAAAATCTGTGAGCCTTCATTGCTGAAAGCGCCGGCTTCACCAAAACTGTTAAAGCTCTGAGGAGTAGGTAGTTCTATGACATGGAAAAGTTTAAGATGGTTTTGGGTTCTTTCAGCCATTTCTTTGGCAAAATCCAAAGCATAACCAGCTTCTTTGGAAAAATCGTAGGGTACAAGAATTGTTTTCATGATATGGGGTGTTTATTGATGCAGGAAAATACAAAAAATACATCAATACCATCAATAGCTTTGGCTATTTATCTAAAAAAATAATATTCCAGCCCCAAAAGCCAGAACCCAAAGTAAGGTCGAGACAGCCATTTTCTTGAGGTAAGGATCCAAATTTTTGGAAATTTTTTCTTTTTTAACGCCCATACCAACTTTTATCATCAATGGCAAAATCAATAGTGCCAACAAACTTCCCCAATTCTGCTGAGACCAAGAAAAGGCCAACAAAAACATATTTCCCCCAAGGATTAAAAGCCAATTGTAAACAACGGCATTTTTTCTTCCTATTCTGACCGGGATGGATTTTTTCCCTGCTTTGGTGTCTGAAACGATATCCCTGATATTATTGATATTCAAAACTGCAGTACTGAAAAGTCCTAAAGAGACTGCCGGCATCAAAATGGAAGGGTCGAATGAAAGACTGTGTAAGAAATAAGTTCCAATAACACCTAAAAGACCAAAAAACAAAAAAACCGAGATATCTCCCAAACCAATATAACCATACGGGTTATTCCCTGAGGTGTAGGAGACCGCTGCAAATATCGCGGCGACTCCAAGTCCTAAAAACACAAAAAACAATTTCCAGTCTTCCAGTGAAACATAGAGCAATAAGAGACCTGAAACCAACGAAAGTGAACCCATTAATATCATGGCTCTTTTCATTTCCATAAGACTGATGACACCTGATTGAACTGCACGGATAGGACCTTCTCTGTCTTTGCTGTCGGCTCCATGCACACTATCTCCATAATCATTGGATAAATTGGAAAGTATCTGAAGGAAAATAGTCGTAAGTGTAGCTAGAACAAAAACTTCAATTCTAAAAACCTGATGGAATGCAGCCAAAAAAGAGCCTGCCAGAATGCTGGACAAGGCTAATGGGAGGGTTCTTAATCTAATGGCGTGAAGCCAAGCTTGTTTTTTATTGGATAAAATAATCTCCACGGTTCAAATTTTGGCAATTATACAAAAAAAGACCTGTTTCCAAAAAGAAACAGGCCATGTGGTTATAAACAACTTCTACTAAGCTTCTATTAATTTGATTATTTCTTCATCCATGGGTTTGACTGAAGAAGGGAAAAACTTGACCAATTCCCCATTTTCATTGATTAAATATTTACAGAAATTCCAAGATGGTTCTTTATCATTCCAACCGTTCAAATCTTTGTCCGAAAGCCACCTGTACAAGGGGTTCTTGTCAGCTCCTTTGACTGATACTTTATCCATCATTTTGAAAGTGACACCATAATTTTCAGAACAGAATTGTTTGATTTCTTCATTCGTACCAGGCTCCTGACCGCCAAAATTATTTGCAGGGAATCCAATAATTGTTACTTTATCTCTATGTGCTTCATGTAGTTTCTGAAGATCGGCATATTGAGGAGTGTAGCCACACTTGGAGGCCACATTGACCAACAATAATTTTTGTCCTTTAAATTTGGAGAAATCAACTTCTTCGCCGTTGATATCTTTCATTTTGAAATCATAAATTGATTTTTCCATAAGAAGTTGTTCAAGACTTGTGATTTGATTGCTATCGGTTTTTTGTTTTTGTATGCTTGAAGTACAAGCAAACGCGATAATTGCGAAAACGATTAAGATTTTTTTCATAGTTACATTTGATCTGGTACTTTTATTCCTAATAACTTCATACCCGCTTTGATTGTTTTTGCAGTCAAAAAAGAAAGAGCGATTCTGAAGGACTGTACTTGGGAATCCGATTCATTGAAGATGGATAACTCTGCATAGAACCTATTATATTCCTTTGCCAGATCAAATAGATACTGTGCAATTTGGGAAGGGGAAAATTCTTCTCCTGCCTGTTTGATTTTTTTCTCAAAATCAGACAAAATTACAATTAAATCTCTCTCTGCATCTTGCAGGGTATCCAAACCCGAAAATCCAGTAGGTTCATAATTTACTCCAATCTGATCTGCTTTTCTCAAAATAGAAGAAATCCGGGCATGGGAATATTGTATAAATGGGCCTGTATTTCCCTGAAATTCGATGGATTCCTGAGGGTTAAACAGCATTCTTTTTTTAGGGTCTACTTTCAAAAGAAAATATTTCAAAGCTCCCATACCAAGAATCTCATAGAGTTCCTTAGCCTGTTCAGGATTGAATCCTTCAATTTTCCCAAGTTCTTTGGTGTGTGATTCTGCAGTAGCGATCATCTCATCCATCAGATCATCTGCATCGACCACAGTACCTTCACGCGATTTCATCTTGCCCGTGGGCAAATCCACCATGCCATAGGAAAGGTGGTAAAGACCATTGCCATAGGGCCTTTCCAGTTTGCGCATGATTTTGAACAATACATCAAAATGATAGTCCTGTTCGTTACCAACCACATAGACTGATTTATCGAATTTGAAATCACTATACTTCAATTCGCAAGTCCCCAGATCCTGGGTAATATACACCGAAGTGCCATCAGCTCTCAATACAAGTTTTTCATCCAATCCTTCCTCGCTGAGATCTACCCACACTGAACCGTTTTCCTTTTTGTAGAAAATTCCCTTTGATAGTCCTTCTTCCACAATATCCTTACCCAATAAGTAGGTGTCTGATTCATAATAAAATTTATCAAAATCAACCCCCATCTTTTTGTATGTGGCTTCAAAACCCGCATAAACCCAGGAATTCATTTTTTTCCAAAGACTAACTACTTCCTCATCACCTGCTTCCCAAAGGCGCAGCATATCCTGTGCTTCCAGGATCAGAGGTGCGATTTTTTTTGCTTCTTCCTCAATATGTCCTTTCCCAATAAGATCTGAAATCTGTTTTTTGTATTCTTTATCAAAAATCACATAGTATTTCCCAACCAAATGATCACCTTTTAAACCGCTTGATTCAGGAGTCTCACTATTTCCAAAATGTCTGTATGCTACCATGGATTTGCAGATATGGATACCACGGTCATTTACCAAATTGGCTTTGATAACTTCATACCCGTTTGCTTTCAATATTTCGGAAACGGCATATCCTAGAAAGTTATTCCTCAAGTGACCAAGATGAAGAGGTTTGTTGGTGTTTGGGGAACTATATTCCACCATCACTTTTTGCCCATTCGGAGACAGTTGCCCCAAGTTCTCATTCTCGTATAATCCTTTGAAAATCTCAAGCCAGGATGCTTCACTCACAGAAATGTTGAGGAAACCTTTAACCACATTAAAGGCTTTTACAGGTGCGCATTTGGAAACCAGGTATTCACCGATTTTGGTGCCGCTGACTTCGGGATTGAGCTTAGTTACTTTCAAAAAAGGGAAAACAACAAATGTAAATGTTCCTTCAAACTCTTTTTTGGTGGGTTGAAGAGTTATTTCACCATCACCCACTGGGTAGTCAAACAGTTCTTTGAAAGCCTGTTCAAGGAAGTATATAATCTGTCTTTCTAAATTCATTTTCTATTTTTAAATCGCCTAAACAATGTGTGAATATTTTTTAAAAACCGCCAAGGTCACAAAGAATTGCGCTAAGGAATGATTTTTTTTATGATGATATACCCAAGATTACATCGCTATTTGTTTCTTTATCATTACGATTTCCTAGCGTTTCCCTGGCGTTCTCTGCGGTTAATTTTTCAGAAATTTTCGACCAGCGATTTGGTAGTAGCTTCCAGGATATCAAAGGCATTTTCAGCCATGAGGTTTTCTGTATCCAAAGTAGGATTGACTTCCACTATTTCCCAGCAGCAGACTCTTTTATCTTTGATCAATTCTTCATTGAGTTGAAGAGCTTCTTCCACTGTCAAGCCATCAGGTACCGGAGTTCCCGTGCCTAATGAAATGGAAGAATCAAGACTGTCCACGTCAAATGATATGTAAATCTGATCGCAATCTTTTAAGATTCCCAAGGTTTCCTTTGCTATTTTTTGGATACCTTTCGATCTCACCTCAGCAGTTGTGAAGTTTTTTATGTTATATCTTTCTATCAGGTAATCCTCAGGTTCTTCTGTATCCCTCACCGAAATAAAGACAATATCTTCAGGATTTATTTTCGGGAAATCTCCTCCTATATTTTTGATTTTCTCCCAAAACAGAATAGTTTCTTCTGAGAGTTCATTCACCTGACATTCCAGGTTGTCTGTCTGAATGCACATTGCCAAAGGCATGCCGTGCATGTTACCCGAGGGGGTGGTGTAAGGAGTATGTAAATCTGCATGGGCATCGATCCAAATCACACCAAGACGTTTCTCAGGATGTGCTGCTTTGATTCCCATGATTGTCCCGGCAGCAGTGGAATGGTCCCCTGCTAGCACAATGGGAAATTTTTTGTCCAATCTTAGTGATTCAATGCTACTGTAGACATTTTTTAGCACATGGTAAACCCCATCGATATATTTGGCCTTGGGGAATTTATTTCCCCTAAACAGAAAATTATTGGCATCCTGAACATGTACCGGTTCAAACTTGGTAAAAAAATCAGAAGTCTTGTCGAGACTTGCTATTTTTAAAGCGTCAATCCCAAGACTTGCTCCTCTAGTACCGGCGGCGATTTCAGAACGGACCTCAACTAGCTTGATATCTCTCATAAAATTATTTTGTAGGGTTTATGGTAAATTGCTTTTTGGTGCCGCAAAAGTAGGGATTTGGAAGGGGAGAACCAAGGAAAAGGGCTTAGGGTAAATTTAAGATTTTAAAAGAAGCAAAGATGCGAGTGGCGATAAATTAGAGCCAAGAGTCAAGAAACGAGAAACAATAACCTCAACCTTATAAACCTTGGAAATTAAACAAAAAATTGGATGGAAGACTGCGGCAGGCCTGGTAATTGCCAATATGGTTGGGACAGGAGTTTTTACAAGCTTAGGTTTTCAAGTAGCAGATAGCCAAAATACCTGGAGTATCATTTTACTATGGATGATAGGAGGGGGGATGGCACTTATTGGGGCGCTTGTTTATGCTGAATTGGGAACTCATTTCAAAAAATCAGGTGGGGATTATATTTTTCTTTCCAGAATCATTCACCCGGTGGCGGGTTATTTATATGCTTGGATTTCTCTTACGGTAGGTTTTTCAGCCCCAATCGCTATTGCGGCTATGGCGATGGTTCAATACTGGGAGCCACTGATCGGATATAATTACAGCCTTTCTTTAGGAATTGCTTCCATTCTTTTGGTCAGTGTATTTCATTCCTTCTCTGTCTCTCAATCCGGGACGGTCCAAAATACTCTTACGACAATAAAATTATTATTTATTTTTTCCTTGATAGTTATTGGTGCTTTATGGGCACCTGGCTTAGCCGAAAATAGTTTTGATTTTAGTATGTCCTGGACTAAGGAAGTTGTGAGTCCAGGTTTTGCCGTATCCATGATTTTTGTTTTTTATGCTTACACTGGATGGAATTCTGCAGCATACATCGTGGAGGAAATAGATTCACCTAGAACAAGTCTTCCCAAAGCTTTGATTTCAGCTACTTTTTTGGTGATGTTGGTGTACGTACTGATACAGATGATATTATTGAAACATGCCAGCATAGAACAGCTTTCCGGCAAAGTGCAGGTAGCTACATTGGCATTTGGCAATCTGTTTGGGAAGCAAGGAATTTTTTGGGTGAGCCTTTTTATTGGAATACAACTCATCGCTACCATTAGTGGATATACTTGGGTTGGTCCGAGAGTTACCAATGCGATGGCCAAAGAATTCAGATTTTGGAAACCCCTGGGCAAGGTGAATTCCAAAGGAGTTCCTGTTAGAGCTATTTGGTTCAATACAGGGGTCAGTTTGATATTGATGTTTTCAGGATCATTTGAAGCAGTTTTGCTTTATGCAGGGTTTGTATTACAATTGATGGGTACTATGACTATTGGTTCTTCAATGTTGTTGAAAAAAGCAGCGGGATTCAGAAGTCCATTTAAGCCTTGGCTGCCCTTGATATATATACTTTTTAGTATTTGGATCATGGCTTTCATGTTATATGACCGTCCAAAAGAAAGCCTTTTCGGATTGGGTATAATATTGATAGGTTTCATTGTTTTTTTATTTGATAAGAAAAAAATAATAGAAAATTCCACCAATTGAAATATGATCAATTCTAAATTGCCACAAGTCGGAACGACAATTTTCACCGTAATGTCCAAATTAGCTGCTGATAATAAGGCCATAAATTTGTCACAGGGTTTTCCGGGATTTGATTGTTATCCCTACCTGCAGGATCTGGTAAGTGAATACATGAGGATGGGATTCAATCAATATGCCCCAATGAGTGGGGTGGAGGATTTGAAAAACAGTTTGGCTGAAAAAACCAAAATCGTATACGATGTCCAGTTGAATGCGGAAGAGGAGATAACGGTAGTTTCAGGAGCCACTGAGGCACTCTATGCTGCCGTAACTGCTGTAGTCAGGAATGGAGATGAGGTCATTCTGTTAGAACCTGCTTATGACAGTTATGCCCCGGCAGTGTTGCTGAATGGAGGTATACCTGTTTATGTATCCCTGAATTTGCCGGATTTTTCTGTTGACTGGGGAAAAGTAAAATCGGCCATTACTCATAAAACAAGGTTGATCATGGTCAATACACCTCATAATCCCTGCGGCTATGTCTGGACTCAGGAAGACCTGAATAACCTTGCGGATCTGATCAAAGATAAGGAGATTTACGTGGTCAGTGATGAGGTATATGAACACATTACCTTTGATGGCAAGAAACACCGCTCTTTAATGACCCAACCACTACTGAGGGAGAGAACTTTTGTGTGCTGTTCTTTTGGGAAAACCTTTCATATTACGGGTTGGAAATTGGGCTATTGTCTTGCCCCGAAAGATCTTACAACAGAATTCAGAAAGATCCACCAGTTTCTTACCTTCAGCAGTTGCACTCCGATGCAATATGCTCTGGCAAAATACATGACAGAACCCTCCCGATATATGTACCTGAATGATTTCTATCAAAAAAAGAGGAACTTATTTTGTGATGGCCTCAAAAATACGCCATTTAAATTTAATCCTGCACAAGGCAGTTTTTTTCAGCTGGTGTCTTATGGGCATTTGTCAGAAGAATCAGATTATGACTTAGCGGTAAGGCTGACTAAGACCATTGGAGTGGCAAGTATCCCCGTATCTGTTTTTTACCATGACCAAAAAGACCAGAAGATGCTCAGGTTTTGTTTTGCCAAAAATGATGATATTCTTCAACAAGCTTTGGACTTGTTAAGCAAACCTTTATTCTGAATTTCATCTATTTTGGACAAGAGGATAACTATGGAATTGGCCTCCAAGTGATAGGAGCCATTTTCAAGAGGTTTTGCATGTTGCCAGAGACATATATCATTGGGAGAATCCAATGCAGTATCTACCCATCGACTCCAGATGACCTTCTTCCCATCCACTTCCCGGGGAACTTCAAAAGTCAGTGGTTTTCTATAGGCATTGACCATATAATGCATGGCCATCTTTCTGTTCAGGGCATTGATGGTCATGGCTATGCTGTGAGAATTTTCAGACCAATCTGGCTTACCCAATTTGACGCCATGCCAATGAATCGTGGATTGGGTCAGGAATTCTCTTAAACTGAGATTGAAATTTGCTTGGGCCGATTCCCTTTTCAACCTTTTTTTGATCAATATTTTTACAAATCTGAAAATGTCCCCGTTTTTCTGGATCAAATCCCAATCAAACCAAGAAAGCTCATTGTCCTGGCAATAAGCATTGTTATTACCATTTTGAGTATGTAGGATTTCATCCCCCATCAACAGCATCGGGGCACCTAGGGAAAGCATATTCAATGTGAGAAAGTTTTTAATCTGTCGCCGTCGGAGTTTGAGTATCTCAGGATTGTCGGTCGGCCCTTCTGCGCCGCAGTTCCAACTCAGATTCTCATTGTTACCGTCTTTGTTGTTTTCACCATTGGCTTCATTGTGTTTTTTATTATAAGAAACGAGGTCATTCAGGGTAAATCCGTCATGGCAGGTGATAAAATTGATACTTTGCTCCAATTCCCTATTTTTGGCTTCATACATATCCGGACTGCCTATTAATCGGGTCACAAAAGGACCTACTTTTCCTTTATCCCCCCTCATAAAACTCCTCACATCATCACGGAATCTTCCATTCCATTCTTTCCAACTGTCACCTGTGAAATGACCGACCTGGTACAAACCTGCGGCATCCCAGGCCTCAGCAATCAACTTGGTTCCAGCCAGAATCGGATCAGACTCAATGTCCCAAAGAATCGGTGGATTTTCAATTGGATTGCCTTTTTCATCTCTAGACAAAACTGAAGCAAGATCAAACCTAAATCCATCTACATGCATGTCCCTGACCCAAAAATGTAGACTTGACAGAATCATTCTCCGCACTATGGATTGATTTGCATTCAGCGTGTTTCCAGTGCCTGAAAAATTTTTGTATTTAGACCTATCATTGTCCAGGATATAATAAACACTATTATCTATCCCACGGAAAGTATAGGTAGGTCCTTCTTCATGATTTTCAGCGGTATGGTTGAAGACGACATCCAAAATCACTTCTATACCTGATTTATGAAAGGCTTTGACCATATCCCTGAAATCATTCAAAACCTGAAGCGGGTCTTTTCCGGTACTGTACCCCTGGTGTGGCGCAAAGAAAGAAATCGGGCTGTATCCCCAATAATTTACCCTGCCTTCAGGTGCATCTTGTCTGTCAAATTGGAAAATTGGAAGTAGTTCCACCGCAGTAATACCCAATTCGACCAAATAGGGGATTTTTTCAATTAAACCCAGGAAGGTTCCTCTTTTACTTTCTTCAACACCGGAATTGGCTCTTTTAGTAAATCCGCCAACATGGAGTTCATAGATAACTGTTCTGGAAAACGGTCTTCTCGGATGTTCATCTCCTTCCCAATCATATTGGCGAAGATCCACCAATACACTTTTCATGGACCTGGCCGAGGAATCCCCAAAAACACTCAAGGCTTTGCGATTATATCCATCAGGTATGGCTACTGATTTGGCATAAGGATCTAAAATTACTTTTGAAGCATCAAATCTATGGCCCTTTGCAGGATTAAATGGACCATGGATACGGTAACCGTACAATTGGCCTGGTTTTACACCTTCAACAAACACATGCCAGTATTTATATGTCTTATTGACGTGCGGATCCAATCTGATAGTTTGAATGGGTTCTGTATCTTCCGCCTTGTCAAAAAACAATAACTCTACCCATTCTGCATTTTTGGAAAATAAACAGAAATTGATACCCCCATGCAGAAGAGTGGGGCCAATAGGGAAACTTTGTCCAGGACTGTGCTTATATTTTATTTTACGGGGTGACATTGGGGTGAATAGTGCAACAAAGGAAAGAATAAATTGTTAGCAAACAATGAATTTATAACGGCTTTTAAAAGACTGATAGGGGTAAAATTTCCTGAAAAAACACAAACTACTTTATTGTTTATTTATGAATCGTTATCTTAATATTTAAAGTAAACTTAATTTTAAAAAATAAAAAATCAATAATAGGCTTTCGAAAAAAATATTGTGAATAAAAGGGAATACGATGCGATAATTGTGGGTTCAGGGCCAAACGGTCTAGCAGCAGCCATAAGGATGAAGCAGAAAGGATTGGATGTCCTCTTGATTGAGGGAGCTGATACATTAGGCGGGGGAATGCGGACAAAGGAACTTACCTTGCCAGGATTCCGCCACGATGTTTGCTCGGCAATCCATCCTTTGGCTGTTTCGTCGCCATTTTTGAAAACCTTACCATTGGATAAGTTTGGTCTGGAATGGATGGAACCTTCTGTGCTGGCAGCCCATCCTTTTGACGATGGCAGTGCTTCATGTCTATATCGATCAATTGATGAAACCGCGGTAGAACTGGGCCGGGATGAAAAAGCTTACAGAGGCTTGATTCAGCCGATTGTTAGGGATTGGGAAAATCTGACTGTCGATTTTTTGGCACCCTTGGGAATACCCCGACATCCCATTTCTTTTTCCACATTCGGCATTAAGGCATTAAGGTCTGCCAATGGATTGGCTAAGTCAATTTTCAAAACAGAAAAGGCCAAAGGGCTATGGGCCGGTATGGCTGCCCATTCTATTCAGCCATTAGATAAACTCACTACATCCGCGGTGGCACTTGTGCTGTTGGCTTCGGGTCACCACGCATCGTGGCCGATTCCAAAAATGGGTTCTCAGTCTATAGCCAATGCAATGGCAGCCTACTTTAAATCTATGGGAGGAGAAATCCAAACCGGATTTTATGTAAAGCATATGAAGGAATTGCCAAAAGCTAAGGCTTATTTGTTTGATGTTACACCCAAGCAATTGATGGAGATCGCAGAGGAAGAATTTTCTAAGCTGTACAGGTGGCAGTTGAGTAAGTTTAAGTATGGGATGGGCGTGTTCAAAATTGATTGGGCATTAAGTGAACCCATCCCATTTACTGCTAAAAAAGCTCGATTGGCCGGGACAGTACATCTCGGTAACACTTTACAGGAAATAGCAAAATCCGAAAAAGAAATTTGGGAAGGAAAGCACCCAAATCACCCTTATGTATTGCTTGCGCAGCAAAGTATTATAGACAAAAGCAGGGCGCCCGAGGGAAATCATTCGGCGTGGGCTTATTGCCATGTGCCACATGGATCCAAGAAGGACATGACTTCAATAGTTGAAGCTCAGATAGAAAGGTTTGCACCTGGATTCAGGGATATAATTATTGCAAAAAACACCATAAATGCTATGGAAATGCAAGATTATAATCCTAACTATATAGGAGGTGATATCAACGGCGGATCTATGGATATTACCCAACTTTTCAACAGGCCGGCACTGAGATGGTCACCTTACAGGACTTCCTCTAAAGGGATTTATATATGTTCGTCATCCACCCCTCCTGGTGGCGGGGTGCATGGGATGTGTGGGTTTCATGCGGCCGAAAGGGCAATAAGAGACTTGTTCATGTAAAAGTAAAATAATTACCCTATAAAAATTATAGGGTAATTAGGAAATTAAAAAAACAACAATTACTTTTGAATCATTCATTTAATTTCTACTGTCATGAGTTCACAATCACTAGCTACACAATTCCCAGCAAATGAATCATTTGCTTTCCAAAAAATCACCAAAAAACAAGGGTTCAATGCTACAGGATTGAACCCATTGGAAATCATGGAGAGTTGCGAAATGGTGCATGTGATAGAGACGGCTTCATTTGATTTTCCGAATTATCCTGAAGCAAGGAAAAGTTTTCATGTCATTTATTTTAGCCTTTCTCCAAATTTTGTGATACAAAGGGGGTTATTCAACGGTTTAATCAGCATTGGTAAGCCGGCAGGTGTCCTATTGGAATTCCAAAAAGAATTGGGTACTTACACTTTGAAATATTATCAGGCAAATGAAACCTTGGCTAAGCTTTATATTTCAAAAATATTCAGATTGGTTTCAGAAGAAATCAGATTCAAAAATATTCTGAAAAGGTCTATTGCAAACCAAAAAGCATTTGCCAAAGAAGAACAACTGCTTAAAATGGAGCTTTTCTCCTAATGTTTCCTAATTATTAAATCTTACAAAGAGTGAAGATGCATTTGTATTTTCCCCTTTTTTCGTTTGAATTACCAATATTAAAAGCAAGTTTTGTAGTTGGTTTTCACGCAATAAATCGACTATTAAAATGAATAAATACATTGATCTCATTCAGCAGACCTTTGATTTCCCTACAAAGGAGTTTCATGTAGACAATAACGAGCTCCACTTTAACGGTGTCAACCTGATGGAGATAATCAAAACTTACGGTACTCCGCTAAAGCTTACCTATTTACCCAAGATTTCTGAGAACATTCAAAATGCCAAAACCTATTTTGGCAACGCTATAGAAAAGCATGAGTATAAAGGAAAATATACTTATTGTTATTGTACCAAGTCTTCCCATTTCAGTTTTGTATTGGATGAAGCACTGAAAAACGATATTCATATCGAGACTTCTTCCACTTTCGATATTCCTTTGGTCAGAAGCCTATATGAAAGGGGTAAAATTACCAAAGAGACTTACATTATCTGTAATGGCTTTAAGCGGGAATTGTACAAAAAATATGTATCAGAATTATTGAATGATGGGTTTGTAAACTGTATTCCGATATTGGACAACCTTTCTGAAATCGACTATTATTTGGAACATGTGAAGGTACCCTTTCAGGTAGGTATCAGGATTGCAGCAGATGAGGAGCCTAAATTCGGATTTTACACCTCCAGACTCGGTGTCAGGTACAATGATATTATCAATCTTTATGAGGAGAAAATCAAGGATAATCCCAACGTCACATTAAAGATGCTTCATTTTTTTCTTAACTCCGGAATCAAGGATACGGCGTATTATTGGTCAGAACTTACCCGCTTTATTCAAAAGTATGTTGATTTGAAAAAAGTGGCGCCATCTCTTGATTCCATGGATATCGGAGGTGGATGGCCTATCAAATACAATGTTTTTTTTGATTATGATTATCAATATATGGCTGAGCAGATTGTGAAAAACATTAAATGGATGTGTGCCAAAAACCATACGGATGAACCAAATATTTTTACAGAATTTGGAAGCTATACAGTAGGTGAAAGCGGTGCTGTTTTATATTCTATTTTGGATGAAAAATTACAGAATGATAAAGAGTTATGGTATATGATAGATGGCAGTTTCATCACCCAATTACCGGACAGTTGGGGAATGAATCAAAAGTATATCATGCTTGCTGTAAATAATTGGGATGAAGAGTACCATAATATAAGTCTTGGGGGATTGACCTGTGACAGTATGGATTATTATAATTCCGAGGCCCATCAGTTCAATATATACCTTCCCAAAATCGAAGAGGGCAGAAAACAATATATAGGCTTCTTCCATACCGGGGCTTATCAGGAGTCTCTAGGAGGATATGGTGGAATTCAGCACTGTCTTATTCCTGCACCCAAGCACGTCATCATTGACAGGAATAAAGACGGCAGCATCAAACATTGGCTTTTTGCTTCAGAACAAGACAGTGAAAGTATGCTGAAAATACTTGGCTATTGATCCATTCCTGACCACGTTTCAAAAAAAAAACGTGGTTTTTTTGAACGATTTGGGAAGAAATCCGGTAATTTATTATGTGACATTTGTCACAGTTATGAAATCATGAACATTTCAATCAACTTGATTCTTGCCTTTTGTATAAGTCTGTTGCTGGTTCAGGATGATATAAAGATTATATATATTGATACATCTCCAATCGAAAAGTCTGAATGGACTTATTTTAAAAAAACCGGATCCGATAATACGGACAGGGCAGAAAAAATATTGAAAGATGTTGAAACTGGACTGCTTGCCTATGCTAAGAAGAAAGGGGCTTCAACAATTGAAATTTACATTATTGATCAAAAAAATGGGGAATTGCCTACCGAATCACAGAATGGAAGAAAAGGGTTTGTTGAAATTCTGTTTTCTCTAAAAAGTAATGCTTGGAATAAATCCGATTAAATTGCTGTTTTTAATTTTTCCGCAATAATTATTTTGCTAATTGGGCCTTTTCGATTTATTTCCTTCAAAACTCAACTAAAATAAAAGATATAATAAACATTAAACCAGGAAATTTCTTTGAGATACATTTTAAAGTTTATGATTTCAAATGTTTCAGTTTTACGCTTTTTGGTTTTGCTGTATTTTCTTACATCAATCGATCTTTTTGGACAAGCATCATATAAAGGAAAGTAGAATTTCAATGGTATTGAAGGGGTCGGGGATTTTAGTTACACATTAAAGGAAAATAACAGAGCGATACTTGATGGCCCATTTTTATTTTCCAGTATCAGAGTCGACTCTTTGGACAAAAGGCGTCTTTATAAGCTAAAAATTACGGGTACATATTCTTCAAACAAAAAAGAAGAAAAATGGACTTATGAGGATGAAACCCACTTAGTCAAAATAAATGATGTCAAGGATTATTCCGCCCTTATTTCACTTGAAAGCAATAATAAGGTGCTGTCTGCTACTTATAAAAATAATTTACCGCATGGATCTTGGAACCTAAGAGAAAATATCTTTCGAGAAGAAAATCTCAGGGCAAAATCAAGAAGTTATAATTTGAGATTTTCGGAGGGTGATATCTTAGGCGATTTCAAGTTTGAGGAATATCAGGGGGATTATATCATTCAAGTCTCCGGTGAAACAATCGATAATGGTGTGATGGATGGTATTTGGGAGTTCAATTATCTATCTGATGGGAAATTAATTAAAGAAAGCAGAAGGTACGAAAACGGATTTCTCATCGGACTCAATAAAGTAGAAGCTGAATCGGGACTGATTCTCGAAGAGGTGATTTATTTCAATACAATCAATAAACTGAATGATATCGCAGAAGGTAAAGAAGTAAGCTATCAGATTTCAGATAACCTGTTCGGGTTGATCTTCAATGATGGGTTCAGGGATTTATCCACGGAATATTCGGGTCAGGAACAGGGAAATAAAGTATTGGAAGGCTTTTTGATAAAAATTTTGGCCTACGACACCCTGTTTGTGAACCAAAAAAGTGAAATGATTAAATACCCCCTGCATACCAAAAGGTTTAAGTATGATATTTCTGAAGAAGAGCTCAATGATATTGAAGCATTGAAAAAAAGAGTTTGACAAACTTGAAAATGATGTCAAAGTACTAGCTTCGAGAAATGCTTTGGCAATAAACAGGTATAGAAAAGATTCCTTGTCATTTGCCTATGAGTTTTTCCAATACAATATTGGGAAATTAAAAGCTTTCAAAAAAGTTGTGGATATTTTTTCTTTTGAAGACATCTATTATATCGATCAATCAATTTTTTCAAGAGAGGGGTTTAGTTTTTTAACTTCTGTTGATACCATTACTTATGAATTTGAAGAAAAGCAATTTTTTAAGGAAGTAGAGTACTCAAGTCTTGCCGATAAAAACAAAAATCTTATTGAATTATTCAGGTCCTATTTGATGGAAAAACAGAATATAGTCAATGAGGTAGGGACTTACGTTATGAAAGAATTGGCCCAAATCAGACAAAGTGAAGAACTAGAGTCAGTCGAAAATGAAATTTTGGATATAAAAACCAGAATAGATTCTCTTTACAATTCTTTTTATTCTGATGACATTTCATTTAATCTGGTGGTCAATGAGATCAAAAAGAATATTCTAGTTTCTGAATTCAATGATCTGAATGAAAAATATTCACTGACTTCAATTTATGAGGAAAGATTTGCTACAGGACTTGAGATTATAGAACTTCTGGAAGTGTCAGAGTCCACCATCCTTGAAATACCCAAATTGGTAAACGCTTGGTCAGAGGTAAAAGAGCTTTATACGGATGTAACTTTAGATCCCTTTACTTTTAACCCAACCTTTAGAGTATTGCGCAAGAGACGGATTGTAGAGGCTGGTGAACGCGTTTATGATAGTTATTTGGAAAATTTGAGAAATGAAGAGACTTATAAAAATATCAAAGATCATTTGCTCGATATTGAAAATTTACTTTTTCAAATGAAAGAATTAAGGGAGGGCAATACCAATAAGCTTGAAAGGAGATTAAGCACAGAAAGTGATATTTCTCAGACCAAAAAAATCTTGGGACTATGATGTATGTTGGAAAAGATTTTTCATTTTCAGCTACTTGGAAGCTGTTGATAATGTTTTTTATTTGCTTTAGGATAAATAACTACTCATTTGGGCAAGGTTCAGAATATGATTCTGTAAGACAAAGAGAAACCTTTGGAGGTCAGTTTCTATGGACTGGTATTTATACCAAGTATAGGATAGGTGAAAAGTTGTGGTACAATGGTGAATACCATATTCGGACCAGAAACAATTTCATCAATGAAATGAATCAATTGTACATCAGGTTGGGTTTATCTTATCTTCTTACAAATAATTTTGAAATTACAGGAGGTATTGTCACTCCATTTTATTGGGTGGACGAAAATCAATATCCCGAAAACACACCATTGGATAAGGTAGTGCCTCAATTTAGATTTTGGCAACAGTTCCTTTTTATTCAGCCAGTAGGAAGAGTAAAAGTTTACCACCAAGTCAGGTTGGAACAGAGATGGAGGAGAGATTTTATTGTGGATTCCCCTTTCGAACTGACGCATAGATTCAGGTATAAATTGATGGCTTATGTACCTATCAACTCAAAGGAATTACAGAAAAAGACCTTGTTTTTGTCTCTATACAATGAAATTTTTATTCAGGCAGGGAGATCAATCCAACTTAATTTTTTAGAGGACAATAGGTTATTTATTGGTTTGGGCTATATTCTGAATGAAAATATTCAGATCCAGACCGGATATATGAAAAGCTTTCAGCAAACGTCCAACGGATTTGATTTCAATGACAGGGATATCATCAGGGTAAGTTTATACCATAATTTTGATTTCTACTACAAAAGTAAGATATCCCAATCTGAAAGTATAGTCCCGAACTTTTATTAAACAAATTTCTTTTGATTGGATGGGAAATTTATAATATCAAAGCTTCCTTAGATGGATTCTGCATGATCAATTTTCTCCCCATTCAGAGATAGATATCCTCCCATACAATCTGCCGTCATGCAGCTGTGAATCGGTAAAATTCCGAGCAAATCCCCAACCTTCACTTTGGAGAGCAATTCATCTGATGCTTTAATCAGTCCGTGTTCCTGGGAGATACTTTTGACATAGGATCTTTCCTTGGGGATAATCCAGCCTTCTTCAGTCAGGTAAACTATTTCCCCAAAGTTTTTGCTTCCATCCGGTTCCGTTATTACATCTTTAGCCAAATGGACCCCACCACCATGAATCAGGATTTGTTTCTTCTCTTTTTTGATATCCACTACCGGTACTGCTAGGGCAACTGCCACATCCTCCCTTTTGCAGCTTCCGAGATTGACCTGCATCATATCATAGAACACAAAATTGCCTGGACCGATTTCATCCACGTCTCCGAAATTTTCCATCACAGAACAACCGGGTGTGTCCCCGATCCTAGTAACCAGTTTTGGGTATTCAGTGCTGTATTTGTTTTTAAGCATGTTGAGGGCAGCTAAACTTTCCTCATATATTTTTACTTTATCTGCGGTATAGTAAGTATGTCCGGGGTGCAGGTAAAATCCTTTAAATCTAAGTTTATCGGTACTTTTAGCCCTTCTTAAAATGGCTTCTATCAATCCAAAATCAGAAACTTCCACTCCTGTTCTCCCATATCCCGCATCAATTTCTATAAAAAAACCAACAGGGTAATCCAGTTCTTTAGCCAGTTTTTCTGTGACAGCTTCATTGATCAATTGTACAGAAAGGGATTGATTTTTAGCCAATTCACTCAGTTTTTTTGTTTCAAGAGGATTGAAGGGAAAGGCTATGTGAATATTATCCCATCCATGGCCGCAGAAGTATTCAGCCATTTTGATGGATGAAACGGTGATTTCTGTGATGCCATATTCCTTTGACCATTCCCCAACCTGATGCGATTGTGCGGTCTTAAAGTGTGGAACAAGTTTCTTTCCTTGGAACTTGGCTTTCAAGGCCATTTTTTTCAAGTTATTCCTACATATTTTTTCATTTAACAATAAAGTGGGGGAAGTTATTTTGGATAAGTATGTCATGGGAATAAAGTTTTAATGGTTTGAAACCTGAAATTAGGAAAAATAGGCTGAATAATTCAACCCCAGTCGGGGTTGTTCATTTAAGAACGCAAAGTCTCCCTAAGCCCCCGGATTGTCATCCGGGGTAACTACCCTTTCAGGGATTTAATCCCTCCGGGATTTTCGGTTAAATCAAGGTTAACCATAATCACTAAGAGGACAGAGGGAATTAAATAACTCAAAATGATAAAATAGGAGCCATTCCAACAGGTCTGCTTTCTGGTAAGTATGGTTTAAATTCCCTAAGTCTATTTCCACGGATAACAATCCGGGGAAAAAAGACCACCTAATCCCCACCTCCCCACCTCTGACAGGGGTTGAATAATCCTTTCTACCCCAACAC
>CAZLJT010000004.1:0-8814 GCA_964559905.1 uncultured Aquiflexum sp. | reverse complement strand
CAAGCTCGCGGACCTGCGCTCGCGGCTGAACGCCCTGCCGGTGGCCGAGATTGAATTCTACCCAACCCTCCAAATTCATCCAAGCTTTTTCTCTCCCCATTGACTTATATATCCCATCCCCAAATCCCCAAACCACCATTGATTCAATTACCTTATTCATACTTTGGGTTTTTTGGTATATTTAGCGACAATTGAAAAAACCTAATAACCTGCAACCGCTTTATGAAAGTAACCGCCTGTTTCCCCAAACAAATATTCGCTATTCTTTTTTTGATGACATTTGGGTTTTCATGCGCCAAAAAAACACCTGTGGACCTTCGCCTCAGGCAGATGGAACAGGAAGAAGTCAAAAAACTCGCTTCCACCATCGAATCAATGGTCAGTCCTAAACTGGCAGAAGGCCTTAGCCTTTCTTTATGGGCGGTGGATTCTTTGATTTTTGATCCTATTTCTATTCAGGTGGATGACGAAGGTACTCTTTATTATTCAAGGACCAATCGTCAAAGCGACTCTGAATTCGATATAAGGAGCCATCAGGATTGGGAAATTGAATCCATCAAATTGCAGTCTATAGATGATAAAAGAGCTTTTCTCAGAAAGGAATTGTCTCCTGAAAGATCTGAATTCAATACTTGGCTGAAAGATCTCAATGGTGATGGTTCCCAGGATTGGAGGGATATGCTGGTTCAGAAAGAGCAGATTTACAGGGTAAGAGATACTGATGGGGATGGGTTTGCGGATTTTTCTCAAGTGATGGTCGAGGATTTTCACAAAGAAGTGACCGATGTGGCCGGTGCTGTGTTAATGCATGAAGGAGATCTGTTTGTAGGTGTAGGTCCGGATATGTGGAGATTGAAAGACAAAAACGGGGATGGGCTGATGGATGAAAAAGAATCTATTTCCCATGGCTATGCGATTCATATAGGTTTTGGTGCTCATGGGATGTCAGGAGCAAAATTGGGCCCGGATGGAAGGATTTATTGGGCGATTGGGGATGTAGGTTTCAACGGAACCGATAAAGAAGGGAATCAATGGAAATACCCTAATAGAGGAGTGGTGGTAAGGTCGAATCCCGATGGAACTGATTTTGAAGTATTTGCCATGGGAGTCAGAAATACACATGAATTTACTTGGGATGAATACAATAATCTGATTTCGGTAGATAATGACGGAGATCATAGAGGTGAGAGTGAAAGATTGGTATACCTCGTCAACGGGTCAGATACAGGCTGGCGAATCAATTGGCAATTTGGTAAATACCGTGATCCGGACAACAACACCTATAAAGTGTGGATGAATGAGAACATGTACAAACCTAGACATGAAGGTCAGGCGGCTTACATTACTCCGCCCATTATCAATTATGTGAACGGCCCTACGGGTATGGTTTACAATCCTGGAACCGCTTTAAGCCCAAAATGGAAAAATCATTTTTTTGTGGTTGAGTTTGTTGGTTCTCCTGCAGGTTCTGGAATTCATGCATTTACGCTTAAGCCAAAGGGAGCAACCTTTGAATTGGACAAAACAGAAAAAGTACTGGGTGGTGTTTTACCAACAGGGCTGGATTTTGGTCCTGATGGATCTCTTTACTTGGCGGATTGGATCAATGGCTGGGGGACCAAAAACTATGGCAGGGTTTGGAAATTGGATGATGAATCTGAGAAAAATTCTACACTTAGGAAAGAAGCCACGAGGCTTCTGGCTCTCGACATGAAAAAATTATCAGAAGCTGAGTTAGAGAAGCATCTTTTTTTTGAGGATTTACGGGTTCGTAGAAAAGCCCAATTTGAACTGGTCAAACGCGGCGAAAAAGGAGCAGCTGTTTTTGAATCAGTAATGAAACAGCAGCAAAATCAATTGGCAAGAATCCATGCTATTGTCGGTACAAGTCAGTTGGCTAGAATGGTGGATATGAAATATGCCAAAGCAATTTTACCTTACTTAAAAGATCAGGATCCAGAAATCAGATCTCAGGCCGCTAAATGGCTTGGTGATATCAGATTTGAAGATGCAGGGCCAAATTTATTGGCCTTATTGGTAGATGAACATCCCAGAGTTAATTTTTTTGCAGCGGAAGCAATAGGAAGAATAGGATATGAACCGGCTACACCTTCATTGATAGCACTTTTGGAAAGAAATAACGACCAAGATGCCTATATCAGACATGCTGTCACTTTGGCTTTAGCTAGATTCAATAATGCACAGCCTTTAATAGAACTTTCTAATCACTACAGTAATGCTGTACGCCTTGGTGCTGTACTCTCATTGAGAAGGATGCAGGATTCAGGTATTGAAGCTTTTATTAATGAAACAAATGAATATATCTTGACAGAGGTGGCTCGTGCCATCAATGATGATTTCTCCATAGAATCTGCTTTACCTGCGTTGGGTGATTTATTGACTACCACAAAATTTACCAATGAGGCCTTGATCCGGAGGGCGATCAATGCCAACCTCAGAGTGGGTACTGAAAAGGCCATGCAAAATCTGATCGCATATATGTCAAACCCTGTGGCGCCTCCTTCCATGAGAAAAGAAGCAACAGATGCACTTGCCACATGGACTAAGCCATCTGTTTTGGATAGGGTCGATGGAAGATATAGAGGAGAAGTTACCAGGGAACCCAATCTGGTTAGGCTAAAAGCATTCGAACCATTGGTTGATCTTTTGAAAGGAAATGATGAATCCTTACGCGAAAGTGCTGCGCAAGCTTTGGGAAAACTTGGAATAGAAAGTGGATCGGAAGCATTGTTGGCTTCGGTAAAACAGGATAAATCCAGTAAAGTACGCATTGCGGCCATTCAGGCATTGGCCAAAATGAATGCAGTGAATGCTGCTCAGGGAATTGAAGCCACCTTGGCGGACAAGGAAAAATCAGTCAGAATTGCCGGACTTACCTTGCTGGAACAGTTGGATCTCGATCCACAGCTCAAAGTTAAATTATTGAATGAAGTGATAGAAAAGCAAACTACAGAGGAAAAGCAAGCGGCAATAGTTGCTTTGGGAAAATTGCCTTATTCCGCAACCAAGGAAAGCTTTGACGCAATGATTGCCAGATTGGACAAAAAGAATATCCCAACTGATGTTTTGTTGGAATTATCTGAAGCGGTAGAAAACACGAATGATCCCGAATTAAAAGAAAAATACGCCAAAACTGAGACTGCTTTTTGGGGAGGTAATCAATTGGCTTCTTACCAAAGCAGCCTGAACGGGGGTGATCCGATTAAAGGGAAAACGCTGTTTTTACAATCCCAAACCGGTCAATGTATGCGATGCCATGCCATAGACGATATGGGAGGAAATGTTGGTCCTGCTATGGATGGTATAGCTTCCAGACTTACCAGGCAAGAATTATTGGAATCACTGATTGACCCCAGCAAGCGTATCGCTCCTGGTTATGGTATAGTTACTTTAGACTTGGATAATGGCCAGAAAATAAGTGGGGTTTTGGGCAAAGAATCTCAAAAGGATTTGCTATTGCAACAAGGTTCTAAACCGGATACCTTGATCCAAAAATCGAACGTAGTGGAGAGAAAAGATGCGGCATCGAGTATGCCTGATATGAAAGCGATTTTGAGCAGAAGGGAAATTCGTGATTTGGTCAGTTATCTCTCTACCTTGAAAGATCATTGATGAAGCAGGTTGGGGTAGTCGTTTTGGTTGTTGTTTTAATTGCCATTGTGTTATTGGCAGGCTTGATGCTATGGGGGAGGTTTATGCTCCATAATAAAGAGATACCTGTCAAAACTCAATTGGTTGAGGAGACTAGTTCTCAAACTATCATGACCTTTTTTTCCCACCCCGATGATGAAATTGCTGTCGGAGGGACATTACTTTCTTTAAAAAAAGCCGGTCACAGGATTATACTTGTCTGTCTCACCAAAGGGGAGGCCGGTCCAACAGGAGGCTTGGTGGAAAGAGAACATTTGGGTGAAACAAGAGCTACAGAATTGCAGAAGGTAGCCACAATCCTTGGTGCAAAACTGGAACTGTTTGATTTCCCTGACAGTGGATTAAAAGGATTTCCTCTCGACATCTTGAAACAGGTAGCTATTGAAATGATCCAAAAACATCAGCCTGATTATATAATTAGTTATGATAGTAGGGTAGGACTTTATGGTCATCCGGACCATGTGATGACTTCAAAAGCAATGGAAGAAGTTTTTCTGGAAAACAAAAGGATTGGAAATTTTCCGGTCAAGAAACTATTTCAGCTTACCTTATCTCCAAAACAAATTCAGATTGCCCTGAAAATTGCTCCTGGATTCCAAAGAAATTATCCCAAAGAAGGTCTTGGTTTACCTATTCCTGATTTTGCTGTAAAGACCAGTCCTTATTTTGATACCTTGGTCAAGATGATTGAGGCTCATGCCACGCAACAGGAGGTTTTCAGAGATCTATTGCCATTTAGGGAAGAAACTCCAGCAATTATTTATTCCAGGATATTTGATAGGGAGTATTTTTGGGTAGTAAAATAAGGAGGATGTAGGAGAAATGATCTGACAGGAGACACCCACACTTATAATGGTTTTGACTTATGACACGAGTTATCCTTCCATTCCCACAATTTTAGAAGCGGTTTTAATTTCCTTTGGATTCTTTGCAAAAAGAAATGGCCCAAGGTTGAATTCCTTGGGCCATTTTTGTCTGTTTTAAAAGACATTATTTTACAAAATCTATTTGAATTTTAATGGCGATAGTATTTAATGTTCCATCGTCGTTAAAATCTTCCATTTCCTCCTCTGAAAATGAAAGACTCATTTTATTATTAGTTAATTCTTCTACATCAAATTCCTGAGGACCTTCACTTGAAGTGATCGTTAATTTGGTGTTGTTGCTATTGAGTTGGTAAGTGCCTGATTCCTGGACCGTACCGTTTTCACGAACAGAATAGGTTCCGTCTGCATTGAAAACGAAAGAAGTGCCCTGAAGATCCAGCGCATCTTCAAGAAAAGCTTTATAGAAACTTTCTGCGGCAGCAGCTTCCAAAGGGTCTACACCAGTTGAAATCAGGAATTGTGATATACTTTTGTTATCAACCAAAATACTTAATTCGGAATCGCTAAAATTCCAAGTACCTACTATCGGGGATATTGCCGGGCCATCGTCGTCTTCACCACATGAAGATAGGAAGGCCAAAGAAGCTGCGGCACAGATGATGAAAAGAAATCTAAACTTGTTTTGCATAGTGAGCTTGTTTTAGTTAAAAATAAATGTTTAAGTTTTATTTAAATATAAAGGGAATTACGGAGAAAAATGGAATATATAATTTTTTTTTATTCTTAGTATAAGAGATATTTACCTCTCAACGATAAGTAAACTTCAAGATCCTGCTGCCATGAATCCCTTATTTCTGATTCAGTTTTTCCGGCTAGGATATCTTTGCGAAGTTGGTCTGTTCCTGCAAGCTTGTCGAAGAAATTGTTGAAGAACTTTTCCTTTTTCCCCGAGATTTGATAAGCCTCCAATAAATATTGTAGCGTGAATTGATGATCCAAAGGTTCATTTCTTAAATCCCTGCCATAGCATTTTTTATCTTTTTGAGGCGGATTTTTTGACATGCCATCGATGCTTACCGGTGTAAAAGTGAAGTCCCCGAATTTTGGGTCCGGATAGCCATATACCTGAAATGGGAAATGAGTTCCTCTACCCAAAGAGACATCAGTTCCTTCGAAATAACACAAAGTTGGATATAATCGAATAGCTGTATCATTGGGAAGATTTGGCGAGGGTTTTACCTGAAGACTGTATGGCATGGAATGGTCCCAATTTTTTATTGGGATTATTGTAATATCGCTTTTTACTTTTCCTTTCAGCCATCCTTCTCCATTGATCATTTGGGCCAATTCTCCGACTGTTAGACCATGGACTACCGGTATGGGGTGCATGCCGACAAAGCTTTCATATCCCTTTTTCAAAACGGGCCCATCGACATAATTCCCGTTTGGATTGGGTCTATCAAAAATCAGTAGTGGTTTTTTATGCTCAGCCGTACTCTCCATGACATAATGCATGGTACTGATATAGGTATAAAATCTTACCCCCACATCCTGCAAATCATAGATAAGAATATCCACATCAGAAAGGGTTTCAGCAGATGGCTTTTTATTGTCGCCATAGAGAGAAACAATAGGTAAACCGGTACTTTTGTCAATTTCAGAATTGACTACTTCACCGGCATCTGCATCTCCTCGAAAACCATGTTCAGGTACAAATACCTTGACTACATTTACCCCTTCCATCATCAGGAAATCCACGAGATGCATATTGTCTTTACTGGTAAGGATAGAAGTCTGATTGACGATCAGACCAACTCTTTTCCCTTCCAATAAGGGTAAATATACTTCCGGTTGATCCGCAGCTGGTAAAATAGGTTCAACCCTTTCAGTATTTTCAATTTTGGTTTCCTGGACAGTGCTTTTGCAAAAAGCCAAGCTTTGCATTAAAAAAGCTAAAAGAATGATACATTTCAATGTCTTCATAGTTAATTTGCGCTAGATTTCCACCAAAATAATCAAACTTCATTGAACCTCTCTTATTTTATTGCCAAAAGAATCAGTTTTAAACGGACAGGAGGGTTTACCGGTACCATTCATAGAATAGCGGTTGCTTCTGTAGCCATTGGAATTGCTGTTTCGATGATTTCATTCATGATTTTGGGCGGGTTTCAAAATGAAATTTCAGATAAAGTTTTTTCCTTTACAGGCCACTTTCAAGTGCAGCGCTTTATGTCCGGCAATGCCTTTGAAGAATCACCTACCTCGAAATTATCCGATTTTTACTCCAACTATCCTCAAAACGAATGGATAAGGCATGTTCAGACTTATGCACATAAGCCGGGATTATTAAAGGGTGATGAGGAGGTCGAAGGGGTCTTGATGAAAGGAATAGGTCCTGATTTTGATTCTTTGAGATTTAAGGATTCAATTATCAAAGGAAGGTTTATCCAATTTTCAGATTCAGCTGCCAGCAATGAAATTATTTTGAGTAAAAAAATAGCCGATAAATTGATGTTGGATGTAGGTGAGCGGATTACCATGTATTTTGTACAGGAGCCGCCCAGATTTCGTCGGTTTGAAATTGTAGGGCTTTATGAGACTTTTTTGGAGAACTTTGATGATAAAATCATCTTGGGAGATATTCAGACCATCCGAAATTTAAATGGTTGGACGGATGATCAGGTTGGGGGATTTGAGGTTTTTGTCCAAGACCCATCACGTCTTGATGAGTTGGAGGAACCGCTTTATGAATCCTTGGATTTTGATCTCAAACTGATCAAGGTAACGGACAAATACCTGGAAATTTTTGATTGGTTGATTTTGCTCAACAACAATGTCTATATCTTTTTAGGTTTGATTCTCTTTGTTGCAGCTTTCAATATGGTTTCCATTCTTTTTATTTTGATCATGGAAAGAACCCAAATGATCGGCATTCTCAAAGCTTTGGGTGCCAAAAACAAACAGATCAGAAGAGTTTTTGTATGGAATGGTATCAGAATTATTGGCAGAGGTCTCCTTTTAGGGAATGCTATCAGTTTGGGCTTTGGCTTTTTGCAGCAAAATTTCAAACTTATTTCCCTGGACCCGCAAAGTTATTACATGTCTTTTGTGCCGATTTATTGGAATTGGCCAATTTTTCTGATCCTCAATCTGTCAGTTTTGTTAGTGACAACTTTGGTCTTGTTCATTCCGGCCATGTTGATCAGTAATATTCAGCCGATTAAAGCGATACGCTTTGATTAGTTCAGTACTTTTTGAACCAGCTTCTGATCTTCATATAGATAACCCCCATCACCGCTTCTTTAAAGATATGTGTGTTCATTTTTGAGGTACCTTTTGTCCTGTCAGTAAATATTATCGGAATCTCCTTTATCTTAAAGCCCAGTTTCCATGTTGTAAATTTCATTTCAATCTGAAATGCATAGCCGATAAACCTGATTTTATCCAATCTGATAGTTTCCAGTGTATTTCTGCGATAACATTTAAACCCCGCTGTGGCATCTTTGATCGGCATTCCGGTAATGAACTGTACATATTTACTTGCAAAAAATGACATCAAAACCCTTCCCATCGGCCAGTTGACTACGTTTACTCCCGTGATATATCTCGACCCAATCACCAAGTCATAATTTTCCTGATAACAAGTTTCATAAAGTCTGACAAGGTCTTTTGGATTGTGGGAAAAATCCGCATCCATTTCAAAAATATATTGATAACTATTAGCCAATGCATAATGAAAACCTTCCAAATAGGCAGTTCCCAATCCCAGTTTACCTTCTCTTTTTATCAAATGAATCCTTTCAGGAAATTCCTTTTGAAGTTTTTTTACTTCCAGGGCCGTTCCATCAGGAGAATTGTCATCAATTACCAGCAATTCAAAATCACCCTCCAAAGCCATGATAGCCAAGGAGATGTCCCGGATGTTTTCCAGTTCATTGTAAGTAGGGATGATGACTAGTTTATCTTTTTCCATAAAAACCAAAGTCCAAAAGTATGATTTCTGGCACGTAATTTTTTATTTGAACTCATAAAATGCAAAAAATGACATATAATTGTTTGAAAATGAGAAATACAAAATTATGAAAGTTGCCATAATCACCTATGAGTCCAATGGGGCCTATCCGGACTATAATGCCATGGATGAAAATATCGTACTGAGTAACATCCTGATGGAATTGGGAATTGACTTTGGACTTGAAATTTGGTCGGATAAAGCTGTAGATTGGAACCTGTATAGCCATCTTTTGATCAAATCACCTTGGGATTATTTTGACAGATATGTTATCCAATCATCCAAAGATGGTCCTTAATGCTC
>CAZLJT010000003.1:4295-43705 GCA_964559905.1 uncultured Aquiflexum sp. | reverse complement strand
AATGATTACGACAATAGAATCGGATATCATTTTGGATTGTACAATACATTTTTTTTAGGAGAATCATTGGCCATCGAGCCGGGTGTTTATTATGCTGTCAAAGGAACCCAAAATGAGGATTTGATCAAATCAAGGGCTGTATTGGGTTATGTCGACGTACCTGTGATTTTCAGAGTTTACTTTTCTGAAGGATTAAACTTCTTTGGTGGTGGTCAAGTTTCTTTTTTGACATCTTCAAGGTTCGAAGGAGACTTCTTTGGGTCAACTTATGGATTTGATACTGAGGCCATCAATAAGACTGATTTCGGAGTTTTACTAGGTGCGGGATATACCCTACCAAAGGGATTGAATGTCCAGGCATCTTATGATTTGGGATTGACTCCTGTATTTGAAAATAGTAATGCTGAGATTTACAACAGAGGTTTCAAGGTTTCCTTAGGTTATACATTCTAAGGTGAATTTTAATCCTATGAGGGTTTTAATAGAAAAGAGGCTCTGACATCGTCAGGACCTCTTTTTTTATATGTATTATTTTATAAAATGCGGCAAATCAATACTCATCATTTACCTCCAGCCAATAGCCATCAGGATCCCTGATATAAATCTGTTTGATGCCATCAGGCCTAATGTTGATGGTATTTTTCTTCCCTGGCCAATCCTCATATTCGATCCCAAGTTTATTTAAATTGGCTATAAAACCATCCATGTCCGGAATGCTAAAACAAATATGATTGATCTTATTGATGGTGATTGGTTCCCAAGGTGCTTCAATAATATGCATGGATAGGTTGTTGCCTATATCAAGCCACGTATGCAATCCATCTTTAAAAGGTTCTTCCAACTCAGGAAAGTTAAAAACACCGGTATAGAAATCAGTGCTTCTTTTCAGGTTTTCAACATAAACAGCAATATGCGTAATTTTGGCTTGAGCCATTATTTTGTGATTAATTGTAAACAAACTTAATATTATCAATACTGAGGAAAGGAGCTTTATCATGATTACTTTAGGTTTATTTACCTAAATATAACTGATTTGCAGGTTATACGTTATGGTAAATATACTATTGAAGTATATGTTGATATAAAAGGTAAAAAAAAGTGGATCCGTCATCTTGACAGACCCACTTATAATTTTATTGGATGGATTTACTTAATTGTTATTTTTTGGAGCCAAGGCTAGACTTTCGGCTTCATCAAATAAAGTCAAGGCTTGTAGATAGGCCTCATTCACTGCTTCATTGATAATTTTATAAAAAGCATTGTCATCATAAATATTTCTTCCCATGTGGGCTTTCACCAATATTTTGAGGTACTCTTTGGACTTTTTATAATCCTTTTCATCAAATTTCACTTTATTTCTTTCCCCGACACTGATCAGACCTTTCAACATTTCATCAGATATTTCGAACTTGTTGTAGTAATCTTCAAAACTCATCCCCTCGAATTTTTTCTTGTTCTTATCCAGGTAATCCAAAATAAATTCTCTGGAAGAATCAGAATTGAAAAGCCTGTTTACATAGGAACTGGACATGGTGGTATCCAAAGGAACAAAAAAATCAGGCATGATTCCACCTCCACCATATACAGATCTTCCTGCTTTGGTTTCATATCTGAGACTATCATTGAATTTAATACTGTCGGCGGTGAAAAATTCACCGTGTTCAAAGCGATAACTCCAATCGCTGCTGTAGTCCTCATCATTTCCATAAGGCTTTTGGATAGACCTGCCTGATGGTGTAAAATATCTGGCAATGGTCAGTCTTAGTTCTGCGCCATCTGAAAGATCAATCGGC
This sequence comes from uncultured Aquiflexum sp., assembly GCA_964559905.1. Taxonomy (GTDB): domain Bacteria; phylum Bacteroidota; class Bacteroidia; order Cytophagales; family Cyclobacteriaceae; genus Aquiflexum. The sequence continues at coordinate 41,912 of CAZLJT010000003.1, read as the reverse complement.
ATTTGTACCAAACCTTTCCCAAAAGATCTTCTTCCTACTATCAGACCGCGGTCATTGTCCTGAATAGCCCCTGCAACAATTTCTGATGCTGAAGCACTCCCTTCATTGATGAGAATGATTATCGAACCCTCTTCAAATAGACCAGGTTTAATAGCATAGGCTTTTTGATTATATCGGCTCATTTTCCCTTCTTGAGATACAATCAGGGCATTTTCGTTGAGAATTTCATCCGCCATATTGATGGCTGCGCCCATGTAACCACCAGGATTTCCCTGAAGGTCTAAAATAAGCTTTTTCATTCCCTGTTCCTGAAGCTCAGCCACTGCTTTTTTGAACTCCTGATGGGTAGTGGCAGCAAACCGGGTTACTTTTATGTAACCGATTTCCTCATCGACCATATAAGTAGCATTGATACTGTATTGAGGGATTTTATCCCTGATTATATCAAATGAAATCAAATCTTTTTGATTTTTTCTTTTGATATCTACTACAACTTTACTTCCGCTTGGGCCTCTGAGCAAATCGAAAACATCCCTGTTGGTAATCCCTGTTCCAGCTACCGTCTTTCCGTCTACTTTTATAATCTGATCACCGGACTGAATTCCTAATTTTTCAGATGGACCGCCTGTTAATGGTGCAACTACATAGATTGTATCCCGAATAATTCCGAATTCCACTCCAATTCCATCAAATTCTCCGTCCAACTGCGATTTTGCCAAAGTAGCATCGCGAGCAGGAATATAGCTGGAATGTGGATCAAGTTTCTCGAGCATTTTTTGAATGCCAAATTCTACCAATTCGTTGGTATTGACACTATCCACATAATCTCTATTGATATAAGTGATAATTTCCTGAAGCTTGTATATAGCCGCTTTCAAGTCATTTCTGTCAGTCTTGGGTTCGGCAAAAGTTGCTCCAATCCAAATTCCGGCAGAAATAGCAAGGGCAAGAATTAAAGGCAATCTTATTTGCTGCTTAGTGTTTTTTATTTCGCTCACAATATCCTTCGGTTAATGATTTAGTGGTAATTTTCCTTGAATTAAAGATAAAACTCTAATATAGGATTAAACAGTATTTGAAGCTATTTCGTTTTTATAAATCATAATAAAATCATTTTTAATGACTATTTTATCTCGATTTAGCCAAAATAAATTATTTTTGTTGATATGTTGGATTCCAAAGATATTCAGAAAAATTCTATTAAAGATCTCGTATCCGAGAATTATGTCTTTGCAGCAGTTCTGCATTATTTTGGAATCAGTTTTTTTGAGTATGAGCAAAATTCACTTCAGGAGGTTTGTAAAAAATTTCGGATCAATCCCCAACAATTGATAGATGAATTGGAATCGTGGGCTACAAGAAAGGAACCTTCTACAGAAGATCTTTATTTGCATCCGATAGAAGTTTTGGTTTCTTATTTGAAAAGGAAGCATTATTTTTTTGTGAGGCAGGAGTTGCCGTTCCTTTCCAATATGGTTTCTGGTATAGGGATAACTGATCCTGAATACGTGAATATTTTAGCAGATTTAAGAATAATGTTCCCATTGTTTGTAGAGGATTTTATTCACCATATCCATGAGGAAGAAAGTAAACTATTTAAGAGAATCCAACTTTTACATGAAATTGATGAAGATGAATTCAGGCTTCAGGATGCCTTACATATTTTGGAGAAAAACCCGGTAATTCTTCTTGCTGAGGCTCATGATACCCACGATGATGAAATGGAGGGTATCCGTAAAATTACCAATGACTATTTTTTGCCTGATTTGGCTCCTGTCTCCATGAGAGTTTTGTATCATGAATTACAGGTATTTGAAAAAGAATTAATCATCCATGCCCAAATTGAAGATCGGTTGCTTTTCCCCAAAGCAGTGGAACTTGAAAAAGATGTTCTGAGAAAAATAAGGAAAAAAATAATCAGTAACTGATGGGAAGGATTTTGGCAATTGACTTGGGAACCAAAAGAACCGGAATTGCAGTTACTGATACGCTAAACATTCTTGCCAATCCTTTAATTACTATAGAGACATCAAAGATAATTGAATTTCTCAATGGTTATTTTGCCAAAGAGGCAGTGGACACCATAGTTTTGGGTTACCCCATTCGCCTGGATGGTACTGCAAATGAAATGACTCCAAAAGTAATCAATCTTAAAGGCCGTTTGTCCAAACTGTATCCAGACAAAAATATCGTGCTTGTGGATGAAAGGTTTACTTCAAAAATCGCTATGCAGAGTATGATTGCCATGGGGAGCAAGAAAAAAGACAGAAAAGAAAAAGCAGGTAACTTAGACAAAGTCAGTGCTGCCATTATATTACAATCCTACTTGGAAAAATTATGATTTACCCTATTGTCGCTTACGGAAATCCGATTTTAAAGAAAGAAGCAGAAGAAATCAAAGAAGGGGAAGATCTTTCTGAATTGATTAAGGATATGTATAGTACCATGGAAAATGCTAATGGTGTGGGATTGGCCGCCCCCCAGATCAATAAGGGAATAAGACTTTTTGTAATCGACAGTAGTCTGATGTTGGATGAAGAGGATCAAGAAAAAGGAATTCGCAAAGCCTTTATCAACCCGATTATTTTGGACGAATATGGAGATGTTTTCGGATTTGAAGAGGGATGTCTCAGTATTCCTGAAATCAGAGCAGATATTTTCCGACCTGAAAAACTCACCATTGAATATTTTGACGAAAACTGGAATCTTAAAGAGGAAGAGTTTTCAGGATTAACCGCAAGGGTGATACAACATGAATATGACCACTTGGAAGGTATTCTGTTCGTAGATTACCTTAAAGGTCTTAAAAAAAGAATGGTGAAAAGTAAGTTGATCGATATAAGTAAAGGTAAAGTATCTACTGATTATAGAATGACCTATCCTTTACGATAATAGTTTCTCAAAAATCCCATACCAAACATGAACTTTCTCACTAGGACCACCGGTCTCATTGCATTTTTTTTGATGCCATCTTTATTTGGTATTGCTCAGGAAAAAGAACAGTACGTGATTCTAATTTCCCTCGATGGTTTTAGACATGATTATGTGGAGCGGTTTCAGCCTGAAAATCTCCTCAGATTCATTGAAAACGGTACGGTAGCGGAGGCTTTGATTCCCTCATTCCCTACAAAAACCTTCCCAAATCATTATACTATTGCCACTGGAATGAAACCGGAAAATCATGGTTTGGTGGACAATTCCTTTTATGAACCCGAAAAAGATTTGGTTTATTCGATGGGCAACAGGGATATCGTAGAGGATGGATATTGGTACGGTGGAACTCCAATTTGGGTATTGGCTGAGCAACACGGCATAAAAGCAGCAAGTTATTTTTTTGTAGGGTCTGAGGCGCCTGTAAAGGGAATTCATCCAAGTTACTATTTCAGTTTTGATGGAAGTGTTCCTAACCTTACCCGGGTCTCTAAGGTCTTTGAATGGTTGCAGCTTCCAGAAGATGAAAGGCCAAGAATGATTACACTGTATTTTTCAGATATGGATAATGTAGGGCATAGATATGGACCGGATAATAATGAGCAGATAGGCGATAGATTGGAGAAATTAGACCGCGAATTGGGATCTTTGTTTGAGGGATTGAAGAGTTTTGAATTGGATATCAATATTTTTATCGTTTCCGACCACGGCATGACCAATATCCCTAAAGAGAATTTGCTCAACCTTGATCATATCACTGAAGGCATTCCGGCAAGAGTAGTCAACAACGGTGCCTTGGCCCACCTTCACTTGGAACATGTTGAGGAAATGGAGGAGGTTTATCAGAAATTGAAAAAATCCGAAAATCATTTCAAGGTTGTCAAAGTCGCGGATAGAGAATATTATAAAAACACTGAAAAGTATAAAAACCGGTTAGGGGACCTAATAATCATTCCTGATTTAGGTCATTACCTGACGACAAGTAATGGTATGGTTTCTTATCAAAATAGGTCAGCCATGTTCAAGACGGATGTCTTTGGAGAACATGGATTTAGCCCTGAGTATAAAGATATGCAGGGTATATTTTTTGCCAATGGGCCTATGGTTAAAGAAGGGATCTCGATTTTACCCTTTGAAAATATACATATATTTCCCTTGCTGGCCAATATCTTAGGATTGCCGATTCCAGATGACATTGATGGGAAACTGGAGATACTCGAACCAATATTGAAAGAAAAATAATGGAAAGGAAGGCGATCGAGAATAGGGAGGATGTATCACTTTTGGTAAGGAGTTTTTACGCTCGGATCAGAGTACATGAGAACCTTGGGCCTATTTTCAATGAGATAGTTCAGGATTGGGAATCCCATCTAGAAAGACTGACGGATTTTTGGGAAATGGTGCTGCTAAATTCAGGGCCGGGTGCAGGTAAGTTTAGTCCTGTTCCTGTGCACAAGGAAGTTGACCAAAAGACTGATAATAAGATAGAACAACTCCATTTTGGAAATTGGATGGAGCTATGGTTCTCAACTTTGGATACCTATTTTGAAGGTAAAAATGCAGACTATGCCAAGGAGCATGCCCGTAATATGGCACATATCCTTTTTTTTAGGATAATGGAAGGTAGGAACAAAAAACACGTAATCAAGGATTAATCAATCAAAAATCCCAAATAAGTGTACTGCCAAGGTTTGCAAAGTCAATGGATTGTGTTTAAGAAAACACAATTATTTTTATAGTATTGATTATTATCAAACCGAAATCAGTTTGAAGTGATAATCCATTCTTTCTGCTTTTTGAAATGAAATTGTTTTTCTAAGGTGGTAAAACGCCTCCAAAAGCATAGCATTTTCAATTTCACCGGCATCCACTGGTTTGAAACCAACCCATTCGATGATTCTTTTTACAATGGCTTTTTCCTTTGAGTCAGGACCACAGTAATAGCTTTCTTTCACCAATCCCATAGGATCAGATTTGGGGTAATCTATACCGAGATTATTGAATGCTTTGAAAAGCTTATGTTCTCCAATGCTTTTTTTAATGAGAATGGTATTAGGACAGAATTCCTTGGTATAGGCTCCATTGGTACAGTCAATGACAATTTTATTTTCCAGATCAGAAGCAGCCAGACTTTCAGATACCTTCAGAAGGTGTTCGTTTTCACAGCAGATCAAAATCACATCGGACATTTCAATAGACTTTTCATAGCTGAAAATTTTATCCAGATACATGTTGAGTATTTTCCACTCAATTTCTTTGGTTACGAAATCTTCACGTACTCCAAATACTACTGTTTGATTTGCGGCCAAGAGTTTGTTGCCTAGAGTGGACGCCAGTTTAGTCCCTCCTATAATTCCTATTTTCATACTCGATCAGTTGCTTAGCTTTTGGGTGAAAAAGCCAATGATTAGATGATAATTTAAACACACTATTGATGAAATAATATTCCGATATTCAACAGAATGGATTGAAATATAGATAATTAGTGTTCATATTCAAAATATATTTTTGAAAAAAATGGGCGTAAAAAATGAAAAGCAATTAACTATTTGTGATAATCAAAATATGAAATAGGAAGGTCAAAATGGCAGTAAAATATTTTTTCTGTCATAAAAGAAATACTGGAAAAATTCAAACTGAAATCAATTTGAAGTGATATTCGGTACGCTCTTTTTTATTGAAAGTGATTTCTCTCCCTAAGTGAAAGAATGCTTCTAGCAATAAGGCATTTTGTGATGAACCAGCATCGATTGCTTTGAACCCGGATTTTTCTATCAGTTTTTTTACTTTTTGTTTTTCTGTACCTTCCTCGCCACAAAAATAAGTTTCCTTTATCAATCCCAAAATGTCGGAATTTGGATAATCCAATCCGAGGTTGTTAAAGGCTTTAAATACATTTTTGCCGTTGAGGCATTTTTGAATTAAAGTATTGTTGCAGTAAAAATCACCGTTGAATTTGCTATTGGTGCAATCGATGATCGTTTTGTTTTTTAAATCTATTCTTTCTAATGAAAGACAGATTTTAGGTAACTGTTCATTTTCACAACATATCAGGACAAAGTCTGATTGTAGGATTGCTTCATGAAAGCTATAAATATTGCCAGGGAATCTGCTGAGGATTTTCCATTCGATTTGTTGGGCTTCAAAATCATCTTTGACTCCATAAATTACTTTAGAACCAGATGAAACAAATTTTTTTCCCAATGAAGCGCCCAGTTTGGTAGCTCCCAATATCCCTATATTCATAATTCAGGCTGATTTGGATTTTTTGCTTGAAGATTTAAAGATCCATACCATTACTAGGGCTTTGCTAGGTATGAATTGAGTCAGGTTAGGTTCAAGATAATATTACTAGGGGTGGAATGCTCACTTTATCTTGATAATGATGAAAATTTAGAAATTAAATAGGGAATTACAAAATAAAATACTGATAAAAAAATATTTTCAATAAATAATAATATGAATTTAACAGTGAGATCATGTGATTTCAAAAGAAAGATTGGAACTCTTCTCAGGATTCAACCCCTAAGAGCTAAATGTTACCCGTAAAGCAATCTATCGGACTACTCGGATTGGATGATTTTTTGAAGTGGATTTGTTTTTCTATTCTTGAATCCATGAATACCAGCTGCTAAAAATAGGACCGTGGCAAAAATCAGGGCAGCGTAAGCGACCATGTATTGATTATCCCATTGTTTGACGGCAATAGCAATAAATGCCCAGACTCCTACTAAAGCAGCTTCGCGCATATTTAGGAAGCGGATAAGGGCCAAGTAAATCCCGGTTGCTACGAATAAAACTGCTATGGTCCAAACCACCTGATTGGATAGCAATATTTCCTTAGCCAAAAACCAAACAGATAAGTTAACCACAGAAGCAGTAATAATCCAACCTGTGTAAATACAGATAGGCCACCATACAAATGCGATGATATCCAAAGGAGCATCCCATATTTCCAGTCTTAATTTGACCACAAGAGTCAGCAGGCATATCAGTAGTGCAAAGATCACCAAAACGGATACAGAGATCATTTCAGAAGTCCATACGACGATCCAAAGGCCATTACATATATTTGAAAGTCCAAACCAAATGGACGATGGTTCTAATGATTTATGGTTTTGGTTCTTGAAGAAAGAAATCCATTGAAAGACGATGAAGCTTAACAAAAGGAGATAAATCAATCCCCATATTGAAAATGCATAACCCGCAGGAGTAATTAGGGTGTCGTATTGGGCGCTGATTTCACCGACATTGCGCCGGCCTCCAGCACCAGAACCAAAGATATAATTCAGATATAGAGTAATGCCGAAAGTAACAGTGTTAAATATAAGCAGAGCTAATCTTTTCATCCTTTCACCTTATTTTTGCTTAAGTATTTTCACTTGGTTTAAAACCAATTCTTAAGGTACGAAAATAGCTACAACAATCCTGTACCATTTTCCAGACTGACTTCATAAAACTTCGGCTTCACTCCGAATTTTAGTTCAAAATCCATGGAAATCATTTTTTGTAATTTTTCAAGATTAATTTTTTCTACAATATTGATGGTGCATCCTCCAAAGCCTCCTCCCATCATTCTACTGCCCAAAACAAAATCAAGGTTTTTGGTATAGTCCACCAGGAAATCAAGTTCTTCGCAGGAAACCTCATACAGTTCAGACAAACCTTCATGAGATGCGTACATTTTTTTTCCAAAACCGTATAAATCTGAATTATCCAAATACTCTGATGCGTTTAATACCCTTTCATTTTCTTCAATGACATATTTGCATCTATTGAATACCGGAAGGCTTATTTGGTCTTGAATGCCCGCCAATATTTCCAAATCCATATCCCTTATCGATTTGATTTCAGGATGAAGTTTTTGGGCTGTTAGAACACCTTCCTGACATTCCAGCCTTCTGGTATTGTAAGCTGAGTCGGCCAATGAATGCTTTATCCCTGTGTCTATCAGCAAAATGCTGTGATCGGGAAGATTTAATGGGAAATGGCGGAACTCCAAGGATCTACAATCCAATCTGATGACATGATCTTTTTTCCCCATTACTGAAGCAAATTGGTCCATGATGCCACACTGTACTCCGGCAAAAATATGTTCTGCTTTTTGGGCATAATGAATCAAGGAACGCTTGGGTATTTTGAAATCAAACAATTCACTCAAGGCAAAACCAACAGCCGCTTCCAATGCGGCAGAAGAGGATAGACCAGCCCCAACAGGGATATCTCCGCCAAAAACCATATCAAATCCTTGGACTTCGTATCCCGCTTGTTGCAATTGGGCAGCTACACCCATTACGTAAGTAGCCCAATGTCCTTTTTTAGGACCAAAGGAATCGAGATCAAAAGCAAATTCCTCATCAAAATCCAAGGAGAAAATTCTCCCTTGGCGGCTTTGGTTTGCAGCGATGGCCACAATCATTTTCTTGTCGATTGCAGCCGGCATCACAAATCCCTCATTGTAATCGGTATGTTCTCCTATAAGGTTGATCCTACCGGGGGAATAGACCAATAAAGGCTCTTTTGAAAACAATTTTTTAAATGCGGACTCAATAGGTTTTTTCATAGACGATGCAATAAACAAATAGATTTATTGAAAAAAAATATCTTACCCAGCAATTTCAACTGCTAATTCATTCTTAAGTAAGTTGCATCTTTCTGAAAATATCCCAGACCATATGACACTTTAATTGTTTCTCCTTTTTTCCATTTGATGGACTCATTACCTGATGTTATTCCGGATTTTGTAATGCTGAGCTTTCCAACGAAAGTATCCGAATAGGGAGACTCTTCTACGAGTGTTGCGGAAATGCTTTGTCCTTGCTCATTTTGAACCAAAACGGAAACGCTCTCCTGCGTATTTGGATCAAAATTTAAAGGTGCTTCCAATCGGATTGTCAGCTGACTTTTAGAACCATCTGACAATTCCAATTGATTGTAATGATTAGCCGAGTAGGCCATACTCACATTGAAAGCAGTATTGAACTGAACCCAACCTTCTGTCCAGCCCAAATTCCCTACTTCGGGATTATTGGGATAGTGAAAGGATTTTGGAGATCCATCAAATACAAATCTCACATCTTCAAGCAACCCATATCCACCTAGATGGGCATTGTACCAGCCTAAATCCACGCCTTCAATTTCTTCAGGACCTTTATGGGAAAAATGTCTTCCTACAGGATTTCTTCCAAAAGCATTATCGAAATGGGACCATGCCAATACCTCCAACCTTTCCAATAAGCTTTTATCTTCAATTATGGACATAGCAGCAAATATTGCAGCAGGGAAGCCAAGAATATTTCCTGTTTCATTCCAGCTTGGGGGCACCCAATCTTCATTGTCAGAATATTTTCTGAAATCCCAATAATTGTCTGATCTTGAAACAACTACCTTTGCCCATTCTGTTACTTTTTCTTTCAAACCTTGTGGAGCCCTGTCCGGAAAGTTATTCTGAAAATAAGCAAATGCCCTCATGGTCATGTGTTCGGATATTCTTTGACCTTTTGTCACAATTGGATCTTTCCAGTCCAGGTTTTGAATCATCCAGTCCAATTGACTGTATGCTGCATTGAAGTATTTCTCGGTATCTTTTTCACCTCTTTTTTTGGTGACCTCATACATCATCAAATTTGGTACTACCGAATATCCTGGAGGCATTTCTCCTTTTGTAGTTCCCATTTGGGTTTTTAGAGCCAATAAATTATGTTCAGGACTGAGATCATATTGTGAAGTTGAGCTGGGTTTGACTGAGGTTTTCTCCCATTTCTCAATAACATATTGATACACAATATCGAAATTTTGTTGTGGTAACCATTTTTTTAAATATGGCCATGCATATAGAAAGTGAGCGAGCTCAGCCTTTTGCATCTCATGTTCCAATCCTTGGGATATTTTCACATCGGCATCCCAGTGAATGAGTTTGATGATGTCCGGAGCATCTTCCTTGTAAGGTTGCAAAGTTCCCCAAAGTCCTTTGTATTCATTTGGAAAAGAGGAGTTGGGTACATAAGTGACCGTTTTCTCCATCCGTTCAAAAGCTTTGGGATTGGCAAGGTACAATGCAACCATCCCTTGCAAGGCCCAATTGAAAAAATCACCATCCCGCCATTCAAATGATAAAGGTCTGATCAAATCGGTGGTTCCAACATAATGCCGAGCTCCGATCATAAAATCGACCATGTTGCGGTAAGTTATCCGCTCCAGCCAATAGGGTCCAATTCGGAAAGGAAAAGATTCCTGTTCATTTGCCAAAATGAAGAATTCTTCCTGTGACTCAGGATTGAATTCGGAAAAATCGCCAACTCCATTATCAATATTTCCTGTAAACACCACTTGCCGGTCACTTCTTCTCAAAACCTCAAAAGGTGTTTCTTTTATTATTTCAGGGGCAGAAAACCGCTTTGGTTTTCCAAGATTATAACCACTTTGGTTAATAAGGTTTTTTTTGACTTCGGTCGCGGTTGAATCAAAATATTTTTGTCCATAAACCTCAAATTCATCAATTTCTACCTGACCGCTATTTTCAATCCATAGGCGAATCCTATCGGTTAAGATTGGTTTTTCAAAAGTGAGTGATAAGGATCGGTTTTGATTGTCACTGATTTCTTTGACATCCCGCCATGAACCGTTCAGGATAGTTTGGATTTTAAAATCAGCAATCACAGAAGATTCTTCAGGAGTTAGAATACTGATCTCCACAATTTCTGTGGCTCCGGGCAATTTCAGCATCAGCCAAGCCAGATTTCCATCTGCCGCATTTTTCCACGAGCTTCCCGCAATTATTTTCCCGTCAATTGCCTTGGCAGGTTCAAAGCCTATTTGATAAGAACTTGCTGTAGCTGTTCCGGTCAGAGAAAGGTTGTTCTTGGTTTGGCCGATTGCGGATTCAAAAGCAAAAATGGTTACCAGGAAAACTACCCTAATTTTATTCCAATTGATACTTTTCATTTTCTTCAATGATTTATTTTCAATGAGACTACCTTTGATTTGCATGAATGCTCAGATTTTTAGCGTTACTTTTCAAACTCAAATTCAACAACCACAAGCCCCAAAGAAGGAACTGAAATTTCCCAATCATTTTTGGTTTTCATCTTTTCTGTTTCGGCCCCTGTATTATTCAACACTCTTGAGCTTTTAAGCTTCCCTGTTTTGAAAGCAGCAAAATCAGTCTTAAGATTACCCCCTTGGATTTCATTTTCCTGATTGAGCAGCGTCACCCAAATCTTGTCGCTGGATTCGCTGGAAGAAACTATATATTCGATGGAGGGATTGGAAACCGACACCGCATCAGGGACCATTTTCAGGAGGGCTTTTTGCCCAAAAATGCTACCTGCTGCAAAGCCATAGCTTTGATGTGGGCCGACTTTGGGTGTGATAAATCCTCTAGGGAAGATTATTTTTCCATTCGATCTCAATTCTATTTCTGCCAAAAGATAATCCGTAATCCAGCCCACCTGCCACCAGGCATGATGCGGAAAAGGCCCGGCACCGTTGTCCATAGCTCTCCAATAATAGGAGGCAACGCTTGTTTTTTCATCTACAAATGTATGCCTTCCAATAGCTGCTGCCCGGGCCATATCTGCAAAAACCCTTTCTCCGGTAAGTTGATGCATCCGAATAAACATGCCTGCGTGACTAGCCAAAAGAATCGGTCCGTGAAAATTGGCTGACCCCAAAGTGCCTCCATGCTCAAAACTCAATCCGGCTTGGGCGATTTCCCAATCCTGAACTTGTTTTCCATTTATTGTTTTGATTTGTTGGCTTGGGATGGGGTGGGTATAGATGTAGGTGGTGTAGATTTTGGCTGCTTTTATTGCCGCTTCCTGATATTTCTTGTCACCGATGATGGCATATAAATCGAGGTATGCCTGTGCCGTTTGGCCCGTAGCAAAGTCGGGGGCGTATCTCATGTCTCCACATACACCCAAAAAGCTTCCATTATTTACCCCATTTACCAAATACCAATCTGCGCCTTTGACGGCCACATCCAAGTATTTTTGGTCTTTTAAAATCTGATATGCCACCAAGAGACCATAGAATGTAGGCCTAAAATCCTGTAACTCTTTGAATATTTCTTCTTTTTCCCTGCTGTAAGCAACTGCCCAACTGCCGTCTTCTTTTTGCCAGTCCAACAATAAATCAGCGCCTAACTTCAGCCTTTTTCGAAGTTCATCATTTTCAGGTTCGAAAAGCAGGATGTTTCCAATGTCAAGCATGATGTAATAGGTCAAAGCTATTGGCTCCACCATTTTTCCCCACTCTTCTACAAACATTTTGGACTTGGATAAATAATATTGGCCTATGGCCGCACCTTGGAAGAAACCTTCGGTTTCCTGCTGCTGTGCCAATTTAAAATTCAAAGCAAATGGTATCACCTTTTCCTTAAGCAGCGAACTCCCCGTGGCATTGGCCAGCATCCACATGGCGCCATAATCAGCGTTTTTCATGGCATCTTTGTCTGAACCGACCACTCCTCCATTATAAGCTTGGGCACCTATTTTTCTATTTTCAAATTCTTCCACCCGCCAAAGTGAGGTGACAGGATCTGTCAAATAGCCATACATGTCGTTCAGTCTTGAACTTAGCGACTGTTTGTTTTTCCTCAACTCAAGACCTTTTTTGAAATCAAAAACATCATACACAACATGGTTGAGGGTTTCAAACCAATCTTTTTCTGACATGCTAAATCTAAATCCAAATCTTACGCTTTCTCCGGATTTTAACTCTGAGCCAATTTCACCCAAAACAGGGAAATAGATAGCCGGTGTCAGTTCTGATTTCCGATTCTTATGCGACAAACCGAGATTCCAATCCGTGTGGGTGTTTTTGTCACCTGCCCAAGGGTCTCTACCAAGATCCGGATTGGCGATGATGGCGAGGGAAAATCCTGCTTTCGAACTGATGATGGGGCTTAGAGTACTTGCGGTTTTTTCACTGAATACGATTGGCTGCACCGGCACACCATTTCCATAGCCGTAACCCAGAACAAGATTTTCCTCCAGTTTATTTCCATGAAAATAGCCGGGTACAGTTGCCCATTCAAGTTGGTCAGCAGGAACACTTACCAAAGTCGGACTGCTGAAAGAGTAAAAACCATCCTTCAGGATTTCAATGGTTTCTTCGATAAGGATATCCTGCGGAAATTTTGGATCCAGACTCCAGGTCATTTTCACAATTCCCCATGCAGTCTTTTTATGGAACAGGATTTTGTTTGGGGAAACCATTTGGGCTTCTTCAGGGAAGAAATGAAATGCATCACCGGCGGTGTTCAAAGACACTTCGCTTGTTCTTTCTTTCCAAAGGTTTACTTGATACTTGTAAATTTCTTCAGGAAAATCCTGCCCTGTAATCGTTTTGAAAGTTTCAATACTATTTACAGGTGGTTTATTTTCCGAGCGAAGGGTAGTATATTCTCCCGAAGGATTGGGAATGGTTTTCCACGATGAACCGGATTTGATAGCGACTTCAGTAATTTCCCATCCCTTTTCCGTCTTTTTCCAATTGATGTTCAAGTAGTCGTTTTTCAGCTGAATTCCCTTTTCATTTTGCGCATATGAAAATGAAACCGTAAGGCTAATTAATAGGCAAATAATTAAATATTTCATGGTTTTTTGGGTTGAAGGTTGCATAGTTCAAGTGATGACTTGCTCAAAACCTGTGTTTTTCACTCATCTCCACTTTACCTTTAAGGTTTGAAGCGGAAAACCAAAAGGAACTTTGTTCTTTCATTTCCCAGATGGGAACAGTAAATTCAAATGGATAATTTTCATCAATTAAGCTTTCTATTTTACCTTTTTCATCTTCATAAAACAGGGTAACACTCGAAAAACGGGAGTCATCCTCCTGTAGATAAAAATAAGCCCTTCGGTCATATTTTCCCAAGTTGATTACCATAGCCCGCGCATTTCCAAAATCAAATTCAAAAAGGTTTTTTTTGGATGATTGGCCTTTTGCCAATATTTTTTGTTGAAAGGCTACTTTTGGCGAAAGCCCCACCACTTTAATTGCTGTAATACCATTGCCGGGCACCTCTACCTCAAAGGAATAAGCATCTTTTGCAAGAGCTATTCCTTCTGCCCAACTTTCTATTTTTCCAATAGAACCTGAGGTCAAATCAGGGTTGACTAATACAGTGGATTTCACAGCATCCTTAGATTGATTGTTAAATGCAAGATAAATTCCTGATTCATTGTATCCTGCTATGTAGTTCAACTGAGGGTTTGAAACTGACAATAGATTTCTAGGCATCCATAGTTGAACCCCCTCATCTCCATAAAACTTTCCATGTTGGCTGCCATAAAATTTATTTTGCAAATAGGCATACCCCTCTATGTATTCAGAAGGGAAATCGATTTTTCCCTCGGACCTGACAAAAGCATCAGTGACCAAATAATCGAGCAACATACTGGCCATGGGAAGGATATGGTTATAATGAAAGGAATTTACACTCAAGGCTTTATGCTCCCGAAGTGGGTAATCGGCTTTTTCATAGGCTGTTGTACGCGCTGTATTGATATGGTAACCGGGGAAGTTTTGATAGCGTCCTATAATGGCTGATTTTGCTACTTCCTTCAAAAAAGAATCGTCGGTATAATATCCCAAACGCAACATCCAAGGGGCATAATTGGCCATAAAAATGGCTCTGTGACCTTGACTGGTTCCTGAAGATTCAGCGGTAAGTCCGATTTCGGAAAGGCGCCATGCTTCGACTTTTTCTTCAGGAAAACACATCTGCTCATGCCCTTTTGATTTTAGATACCAATAAAGAGGTGCCTTTCCATCCTTATTGACCACAATACTGGTATCCGGAATTGAGGGAGACATCCAAGTAAACATGGTATATCTGCGGGCACCATCTTGCGCTGCCTTTAAGTACTTTTTGTCTTGAGTGATTTCATATAATTCTGTTAATTCCACCCATTTAGGGGTGAAAGCATTCCAAAAAAATAATCCCGGGGCATTAGGATCCTCAAAATCATTTTGCTTGATTTCAATCCTTTTTTGGATGTATTCATCCGCTCCGGTTATTGCCAAATTGAGGAATTTCTCATCCTTGGTGGTCTTATAAATTTGCATGGCATTGACCCAAGAATCTCCCTTTTCAGCTACATCCAAGTTACGGATACGACTCTGTGCAAACTCCTTTTTTGCCAATTCCAGAAAAAAAACATTGGATTGGCCTAGAATATTATATAGAGAAGTGAGTTCGGAAACCGGAGATATTGGACCAGTCATACTTCTGGAAGGATGCTGAATTTTTTGTTTGGGGTCAAGCGAAAAAAGAAATTTCTCTCTGGACAACATGTATTCCAAGGTAGGATAAGCTCTCAGTTCAAACATCGCCGAATCATCCATCACAATGGCCAATTCCAATGGATGCAAACTCGAGACATTTTTTACAGCACCTGGAACATCCGTGGAATAAGCAAAACCTTTTAATGAATCTACAAACCAAGCATAATCGGTCATGGAATAGTCCACCATATTTTCAAAGGTCTGGTTCAGCGATACCGTTTCATTTTTTCTATAATCTTTAAACCCAAAGTCACTTCTTGCAATATTTTCAAAAGCCTCATGAATTTCGCCGGGTTCAATAACCAGGAAGGATTTAAATTGAAAAGTTTCTCCGACCTTCATCTGTGATCCGGATCCTCCCGGCACCGGAGCAAATAATTGGGGCTGGGGATTTCCTTGCTCATTTCTAACCATGATACCAAACCGACTATTTGTAAGTAATGGCAGAGGATCAAATGGGAATTCTTTAGATGCAGCCATTACGCCCAAGGAATGGGTTCCATCATGGACCAATGCGGTAGGAATCGGGCAGCGAAAAGCAAGTGTCATTATAGGGCTTTCTGGAAATCTTTTTTCCTGCCAGATCAACGGCTGCCATATTTCCTTCACCTGGGAAAGATTAAATTCGGGAGCACCGGTATAACCCACAGAAAAGAAACCTTCTTTTTTTGCTTTGATCTTAAATGTGATAGAAGGATGTCTTCCTTCCAAATCAGAGACTTCGGCTGAAAAATCAAAAAATTCATGATCATCAAAAATGAGTTGAACCGTGCCTCCCTTCATTTCCAAAGAACCGGCACTTATAGGAAAGACCTTACCTGCGTTGAATGGATTCGAGCTTCTTTTGGCTGCTTCACCTTCTAAAATCGTATCATCGAATCCATCTCCAACTGAACTATCACTCCTTTTAACTTTCCCTAGATCCGCACTTTTTCCTGCATAGGCTTTCCACGTGATGATATTATAGGGTACCCCCTCTATTCCTGCCGGTCTCATGGCCATATTTGGATCCTCTTCACTGTAAATTATTGAAAAAGTTGGCTGAAAATGATACACAATTCCACCCCTGCGAATGACGATCTGATTATTTTCAATATAAACTTTATCATCCCTCACGGAGGTACAACCAAAAATCAAGAGTGCACTAATAGCAATAAAGACTTTTGAAATACAATTCATGGATGAAAGTTTAAAGTTTATCAAATAGGTATAGAGCATACTAGCAATGATGCGTTGTTTGGAAGTGAATCTTTAAATTAATAATGTTCAATCTAAAACCGGTTTTAATCTTCAGCTACAGCTTATACCAAAAACACTCAAGGGAACTGATTTTACTCTTTTTTCAAATTCGAAAGTCAGTTTCTTTGTCTTGATGGAAAATGGTAACTGGACTTTTTGGATAGATAGGTGATTTTCCTTTTGATGGAAAATAACCTTACCTGAATTATCTTTGATCAAAAAGGACTTAGCACAAAAGGGAATGGCACTTTCCGGATGGCCCATCAACGTGGACTCCATCGGATGGTCAAAGTCCGTGTCGAAATAAAGATTAATGTTTGAAATTTCCTGTTCTTCGGACCAAGTCAGGTGGACAGTTGGATTTTCGTCATTGATATCTGCCACCCATGCATTGGGTTGGTTGGTCGGTCTGAATATTCCATTCCTCAGATTTTCCTTCGCAAAGACAGGAATGGGTTCGCTTAATTTGAATGCAAGATTCTGACCCAAAGGCCGTCTTTCCGGAACCCAAAATTCAAAGGCATCGATTCCAATCCCCATGGGCGGTTCCTGTTTGCTGCTTGTGGCGACTGATTTATTGAATTTATTGAAGACTGTCAATAGTCCGGTTAACCTGGTTTCTGAGCTAAGCACCTGCAGGTCATCATTGGTGTGAAAGGTCACAAAAACATATTGGGGATCCTTTATTTCGGAGGAAAAGGAAATATCACAAAATGACTCCCCTGCTGAAATCTTGATTTCTTGCTCTTCCAAAATCACCTCCGGGGTGAAATTTTCGGCTTTTTGGCTTGTCCGAAGTGAAGCTTTTAAAACGGTGTCTTTCCCAGCTTTGACTTTGATCTGCATGGAAGGTACTTTTCCTCCCGCAATCGGGATCATCTGTGCCAATGAAAATTCCAGTTTTTGCCAATTGCCATTCATTGGAAGTGACTCAAGTTGAAATTCTGAGGACACTTTTATAGTGGCCTTTTGAACCAAGTCTTCTTGGTCTTTTAATGCATGATGGGGAATAAATTGGCCTGATTTGATCAAAGTTTGCTGCAACAAATCCATCCATTTCCCTTGATTCAATTCGGAAGGAAACAGTTTGTTTTGTACACAAATAGATGCTGCCACAGCCACCGCTTGGGTATTATGGGCGCAGGTTGCCATTACCCTTGAGGAACCAAAAGCAACGTGTGTCGCGCTGATCAGCCTTCCTCCCAAAAAAAGGTTTTTGATGTTTTTGCTGTACATGGTGCGGTAAGGGATTTGGTAGACTCCTTTGCTGTGCCATTGGGTACAACCCGGTTTATCACCAAACACACCATCAGCAGGGTGGAGGTCCAATGCCCATCCACCAAAAGAAACTGCATCAGGATGTTGTCTTTGCTCGACTACATCTTTTTGCGTCAGCATGTAATCCCCTATAAATCGACGGCTTTCCCTTTTGCCCGGTATCGTGCCCACCCATTCTAAAGTGAGATTTCCTGAGTCAGGGTATTCTCCGGAATTTTTGATATGGTTCCAAATCCCATAGATGACCCGCCACAATTCCCATTTAATTTCCTCACTGTCGTGGATGGTGTCTTTGCGGCCGCCATATTCTACCCACCAAAGACTACAGCCATGTTCTTTGAGATTGAAGCTTCTGAATCTCGGCAATTTGGAGATTTCTGTATTGGCATAAGAAGGCGGGATGAAGCGCACCGGTTTCCCTGTATCCTTGCTGTAGAAATACAAGGAATGGCCCAATAGCTCCCCATAATTGTGATCGGGAGCAAATCCTTCATCAAATTCATCTTTGGATTCAGCTCCGATGCGAAAGGCAGCCCCGGCAAGAAAACCTAAAATTCCGTCTCCTGAGGCATCGACAAAATATGGGGCTTCAAGTAGATAGGTTGTTGAATTTTGGCTGCAAAAAGCAAGGACAGATCCGATCTGATCATCTTCTTTTTTGTTTAGATCATAGGCAGCAGTGTTCAGCAATAAGCGGATGTTGGGTTCTAAGCTTACTTTTTCTATTAATATCGTATCAAGAATCAGAGGATTTCCCTCCGGATTTCTGTAAAGGTTTTCTACCAAGATCTCATCGACCACCCCGCCTTCCCTTGCCCATCGGTTGTTGTTTCCCATGTGGGAAGTTGCTCCCAAGATCCAAAGCCTTATTTCCGAAGATCCATTTCCACCAAGTACTGGTCTATCCTGGACCAAGGCCACTTTTACACCATGCCTTGCCGCAGTGATGGCGCAGCATGTTCCTGCCAATCCACCTCCCACAATAACCAAATCAGAAGTGATATTTTCCGTTTTTAGTTTTCTTTTCCCGACTACAAAGTCCTCCTTTTTCATATGTTAATTCTGATCTGTCGTTGCTGAATAAGGTAAATTATTTTTTTTTAATTGGGTCGTTGCATATTTCGCAAGAAAAACTCCTAGTCCAATAATGAGCGCCCCAATAATGATGAGATAAATCGATGAGTTTTCTCCCCAAATTGAAAGTACACAAAACAAAAGGCCTATAGAAATAAAAGAAAATCCCAAAACCTTGATTCCGTATTCGTTTTGACCACTTTCATTTTTTGTTTCCTGGATTTTATTTGTTGGAGATTCGACTTTGGTAGAGTGCCCTATTGCTATAGGGGCAAAGATTTCGTAAAGCAACAGGAGGGTAAATGGTATCCCTACTCCAAGAATGAGTTCTTCGGTTCTGTTCAAAGCTAAATCAAAAGCTTTAGGACTGATGAATTTAAAAAAAACATTGATTACTAAGCTGATTGCGGTGACTCCCAAGATTGATTTGCCTGTTTGTTTTTTGGAAAATAAAGCCCAAATAGCCGGTCCATATAGAGCACCGCCTGTAATGGCAGCAATACTCAATACAACTTCTACTATACCGCCGGCCATTGGTACCATAAACGCCACCATTATCGTCCCAATTCCAAATAGAATTGTTGCCCATCTTGCTACTTTCATCAAGGTCTTGTCCGAAGAAGCCGGTCTTAATGGCTTGAAAACGTCATTGGTTAAAACCGCTGCCGCCAAATTGAGTGAGGTGTTCACAGAACTTGCCGTAGCGAATATCATCCCGCCTAGCATCAATCCCAAAACCCCAACAGGAAGTACCTGCTTACAGATCATCAGGTATGCACCTTCTGCTTCCAATCCTTGTAAATCAGGATTTAACACCCTATAGATCATGGGAGGGAGCATCCAAATAAATGGGCTTATGAGATACAAAATCCCGAATAAATAGCTCACTTTGCTTGAGGATTTATTGTCTTTAACAGAGGTGTAGCGTTGTACATATGCCCAATTACCACCTATAAATACGATGTTGTAAAAAGTAAAAGCAATTATAAATAAGTAGGTGTATTCCCCGCTGAAAATATTGAAAAACTGTTCTGGAGCCTGATTAATAAAATTGTCCAGGCCATTTACTTCCTTAATTGAAAGCGGGATTACTAACAAAACCGCTGCGGTTAAAATTACAAATTGCAGGACGTCTGTCACCACTACAGCCCATAGTCCCCCAACAGCCGTATAAATCATGATCATTCCTCCCAACAAAAGAATGGCATAATTGATGTCAAAGCCTGTTGTTACATTCAGGATTTTGGCTACCGGATAGAGAAATGCACCTGTATACCCAAGGGAAAGAAAGAGAAAGATGTAAGTGTAATATTGCTGAATTTTCTTTCCAAACCTGTTGGTCAAAAACTCAGCAACGGTAAGGGCTTTGGAATTCCACCACCTAGGGGCAATAAAATACCCTATTACAAAACCCGCAATGCACATGGCCATTTGGATGGAAATTGCGACAAGACCATGCTTGTATGCAATGGAACCCCAAACTACAAAAGTACCTGCTGAAAAAAAACTCATAAATAATGACAACCCGTTCATTGACCAGGGGACAGATCCCCCCGCAGCAAAAAAGGACTTCATGTCAGTTCCTTTTTTGCCAAAAGAAAGGCCTGCAATCAGGATAATCAGAGAGAAGGTTACAATGGTAATATAATCTAGTTGTTGCATGGAGGTTTTTGGGATTCCTGAAATTTGATTTTAATAAAAATTATTTATTTAATTTTTAGGTGGGAGTGTAAGTATTTCGTTGCTTAAAGGGGATTGGATCAAAGTCATAAACTCTTGAAGGTGATTTTCATACACACCTCTCGGAGTACTTGAGTTTTTCTTGCTGACATATGCTGCATAACCTACGGCTTCTCCCATCATGCCGCATGTACGCATTACCCTTGTACTTCCAAAAGCCACATGGGTCGTACTGATATTTCTACCCGCCATAAATAGGTTATCTATGTTTCTGGAATATAAGCATCTATATGGTATAGTGTATGGCTGTACTCTAATGTGCTCTGTTGCTGCAAAAAACTCTTCTCCCGGAAAATACAAGGAATTTTTGGAGTCAGGAAAATGCAAGTCGATGGTCCAGGTTGCAGTCACCGTTCCATCAGGATACATAATCCCCTCTTGAATATCCATCTGTGTCAAAATATGATCCCCCAAAAGTCTCCTGGATTCTCTTTTTCCCCCTATGTAGGCTACCCAAGCCAGTTCGTGATTGGCGTATTTATCTTTTTTCTGATTTTTGAGGTAAGACCAGTTTCCAAAAATCGCCCTGAGGTTATGGTCTCTGATTTTTTCTGCTTCTGTAATGGTGTTGAAATTTCCAAAACCGGTTTCCCATTGCCAATCGGCTTTTTCATCATCGATATGGTATTCGTCTGAGAATTGGATTGCCCAAGGAGTGAGCGGGAAATCGGAAGGTTTTTCTTTTTCAAGGGATGCCCATAAATTGGAAGTTCCCAAGGTGAAATCATCCGAACTTTCAGAGGCCAATGATTCACCTGTTTCGGCTTGGCTTTCTCTGCCCATCCTAAAATCCGCTCCTGCCAAAAATCCCAATGTTCCATCTCCAGTACAGTCTGAAAAATAGGTTCCGGTAAACCTGATTTCCTCATTGGTCCGAATATTTCTACCCAAAACAGCGGCGATTTTATTCTTTTCCATTTCTACTTGGTAGACATGCGTATTCATAAACAACTTTATATTCGGTTCGGCCTGTACTACTGCCAACTTACGTGCATCACCATACCTGTCGCCATCCCAATTTCCGTTTCCCGGATCTCCATTGTCCAACTCACGGACTATTCTTCCCAATTTTGGGTAATGATTTTGATCCACTCTCCCCATTAGATGAACCCGTATCTCAGAACTGTTATTCCCTCCCAAAACGGGTCTGTTTTGGATCAGAGCAACTTTCAATCCCATCCTTGAAGCAGAAATGGCAGCGGCTGTACCTGCTATTCCACCTCCAACAACCACCAAATCGAATTGACCTTCAGTAATGGTATTTCTTTCCAATCCCAAGAGGTCCTTTCTAAAGTCCAATAACTTATCATGCTGATTGGGAGGAGTGTCTTCTTTTGAGGTTGAAAAGTAAATGGCATCAAACCTGCCATTAAATCCTGTTAAGTCTTGTACTTTCAAGTCGATGTGTCGGTTCTTAACCTCTACCTGTCCCCCATAGTACCAATCCCATTCATCAGATCCGCTGCTGCCAAATTCATTTGCCAAAGGCACGTCATCTACAAGTACATTGAATCTTCCGGGACCTTTAGGGAACGGAGCCCAATCTTTGGTCCTGACCCAGATGTGATACTTTCCGGGTTTCTCAAAAGCTACTTTTGTTGAAGCATCAGCGACCTGTTTGCCCATCCCATGTGCCATAAGGTAGGAGGAGTAAATCACATCAAAAGATTGTTGGTCTACAACCCATCCACCTGTGTTGTCAAAAGACTCAGCTTCTACAAGCACTCTATCTTGGGCAAGGCTCAATAATGCCGGAAGGCAAAGGATTATTAGGAATATGAATTTTTTCATAACAATGGTTTTTTGGGTTAATGGACTTTATTTAAATGTTTTATCTTTTTGAGAAAAAGCAATCAATTCTCCTTTTATTTTAGGTGAAAGCTTTTTCTGATTTTTGAGAATCCCGTAGACTTCCATTTCCCATTTCGGTTGAAGGAGAAATTCGAACAGGATTTTTTGGCTGTTTGGATCTAGGTTTTTTTCTTTGGCCAATAAGCCAAAAATCAATTTCTTTTGTTCATCTCCTGTTTCAGGCAGGTGCTTGACAAGTGCCGATGAGGTTTCCGGGTAAACTTCTATCTGACTGAATTTTTTCAAAATGGATACTTGCAAAGGATAGGACCCATTCAAGAAACTTTCCATCAGCCCATGTTGCTCATCTTTATTATTGAAGATTTCAGGGGAAAGTACTTCCAGTAAATAATTGGAAACAAAAACATTTTCCCCATCTAGGATGCCCAGCATAGGATCTTTAAATTTTTCTTCCTTTATCTGACCTCCAATCAAAGTATTATCAATGGCCCAATACTGATAATGGTGATTTGAGCTTTGCAAAAATTGAATCAGAAGGCTATCACTTGACAAAAGGTTTTCGGTATGTTTTTTTAATTTTTCGCTTATTTCACCATGCGCTATGTGCCAAAGTGTGTAGCAGGAATACACTGCACCGGAAATTACTTCTCTTTGGATCGATTTGATGGTGGCACCGGTGACAGCATCTACGCCAGTAGGGTTTATTGTTTCAGTACTTGAGACGAGTTGATCTGCTTTGTAATTTTTCAGGATTGAATTCTCATTAGATAAAATTTCCTCAAGCTTTTCGTATTCTTTCCTGTCAAATTCAACGTGGTCGGATTTAGTTAAAACCCTTCCTTCAGGAAGTTCATATTTCTCATAATTCCCCAAAAGATCCCATCTGTAATTTATAAAAACAGGATAGCATGTTCGGCTGTAGCAAACAGGTGTGAAAATTTCCCCATAATAGTGATCGGGCTGATTATTTTGTCCGGATACTAACCATATCTCGTATCGAATGGAATCTGTCTCCACTTTAAGGATTGATTCCATTTGATAATTTGATTCATTCCTTTTCGGTTTTGGGACCAAACCCGAACCCAGCTCTAATCCTATCGACAGGATAGTAAGAAGGATCAAGGAGATATGTGATTGGTTCAAAGCCATAAATGATAAGTCGGTGATTTTATTTTTGAATTGGAGTTGAATAATCTGATTTTCCTTCAAGGGTGATGGTAGAAATCCTGAACTCGTAATCTGTTTTTGGATTTAACCCTTCCACCAAAACATATTCTGAGAGGGATTTGGATATATTTACCTTTGTCCACGCAGCATCCTTTTTACTGATATCTCTGTACTCCAAGTCATAGCCAATTGCTTTGGTTACCGGTTCGAAATGAACCAAAGCTTCCCCTATTTGCCTGGTAACTCCATTGATTGTTGGAGCTTTGGGTTTTACCATTTGATCAAATGAAGCATCATAAACAGGAGACCAATCGCTATGGTAATAATTGTCTTTTACCCTTTGAATCTGGAAATAATAGGGCACGCTGCCCGCATCAACAGGTATGAAAATCAATCCTGGATTTGTCGTGGTGATTGTTTTGCTGTTTTTCTCTAGGTCCTTTTCTTTGGAAAATCTGACCCGAAATTGGAAATCATCGACTTCGGTGGCATATCCCACAAAGAACCCATTCTTGGCAGTTTCGATATGTCGGATGGCCGGAGGAACGATCTTTTTGGGGTCAATTTCCAAAGTTTGCTTATGGATTGATGTTTCACCTGCAGCATTGGCCGCGAAGACCTCTAAGGTATAGGTGGTGGAGAAATCCAGGCCTGAAATGTCAAGGAAATTATCGAAGGTTGGGCCAGATTCCTTTACATCATTCCCGCTTGTTATCCTTGCAATGTGATAGGAAGAAGTTGGATTTTGACTAAGAAAAATTCTCAAAATGCCTGAATTTGGAGTCAGGTTATTATGGGCGATCCTTCCACCAAAAACACCTATTGTAGAAACTTTCACAGGAGTTTTAAAATCAAGTGAAGCACCGATGACATTGTCATTTTGTGGAGTCAAAAGAATCACCTCGAGTTTTTGCCCGCCTAATGCTTTCCATACTATACTTCTTTTTATTTGGGATGAACCCGGATCAATTACGGGTAGGTTTTCCCATCCGGATTCCAAAATCTTTCCTTCTTGGTCCTTTACCTGCCATACTAACCGGTAATTGCGAAGCGAAAAGGAAGGAATATCCAAGGTTTTTCGGGGGATTAAAGTAATCGCTGCAGAATTATCTGAATTCTTGGATAACAGCAGGTCGCTTACAGGTGCATTTTCTTTTCGAATACTGAAGTATGCCTTTTTCTTTCTTCTGAACACATCCACCACGCCCCAAGACCTGTTTTCAGAAAACTCCCTAGTTGCCATGTAATTGCTTCTGTAGTCATTTAAGGTCCAAAGGGAGCCGCCGATCAAATAGGGTAACCCCCTAAGTGGTTCTACCAAAGATTTTGCATCAAAATCAGAGTTAAGGTCTTCCCCAAACTGCTCTATCCCATATTCTGCATAGAATAGGATTTTGTCCGGGATCATCTTATGCTGAGCCTCCGTGACAGGGCCTAGATTTTTTCCATATTTATTGATCAATCCTAGGTCGGAATGAATGATATAGTCATTTTCCCTTTGTGCAGTATGGGAAACAGCCGTCACCAACCGGGTAGAATCCAGGGATTTGGCCAAAGCCACACTTTTTTTGGCATAGTCAAAAGCCTCTGGATAATGACCAATCTCATTTCCAACACTCCATCCTATGATGCTCGGATGGTTGTATTGGGTGTCAATTAAGCGGATAAGCCAATTTTTGGATTTTTCACTGTTTGGATCAGCTAAGGGATCGAAGCCCCAAAGCGGGACTTCCGAAAAAGTCATTATTCCTCTTTCATCCATGTAATCCAAAGCTTCTTTGGGTAAAGGATGATGTGAAAGTCTTGCCAAGTTTCCTCCTGCGGCTTTTATCAAATCTATATCTTCCTTGATTCTCCAAAGTGGTAACGTATTACCGGTAGTTCTGTCGTCAGGTACCAAATTGAATCCCATGGCCCTGACAGGTTCACCATTGAGCAAAAGCTGTTTTTTGTCATTGTCCAATTCTATTTTTCTCAAACCAAATCTTTGGACTTCAGATTGGATTTTCAGATCATTGAAAAGTAATTCATAAGTATAGAGATTGGGAGAGTCAAAATGCCAGGGTGTCACCTGTTTGCCTTCCAATTTGGTCATGAGAAGGATTTCATTTTCTGCGTTTCCCAGGATTTGATGGGAAAATGGAATTTTTTTGACTAAAATTCCTTCTTTTTTGATGAGGACTTCGCCTTTTATATCTGTGGCTTGGGGATCGTAATTTTTGAATTTCAACCTGTAATGTACGGTGGCTGATTTTTTCTTGTAATCATATACCGGTGTCACATAATTTCCTGTCAAACGAATGCCATTTGAAGCAGTCAAGTGAACGGGCCTTCTGATTCCTCCCCAATTCCAAATGGCACCGATTTTTTTGGAATTGTCTACCAAAACGGTAACAGTATTGGGTGTATCTGTTTGTAGGAGAGAAGTAATGTCAAAATCAAAAGGCAAAAAACCACTGTCATTTTGACCAACCATTTTTCCATTGATCCAAATGGAGGCGTCATGCGCAACTGCTTCAAAGTGGATCTTGACGTTTTTATTTTTCCAGTTATTGGGAACTTCAAAAGCCTTCTGGTACCATGCTTTCCCAACATAGTGGGCATATTCATTTCTTGTGTCCCAGTTGCCCGGTACTTCCATTTTTTCCCAAGCTTCATTTTTCGAATCCTGAAGCTGACACCATTGATTTTCAAGTCCTAAATTGTAAGGGTCAATCTTGAATGCCCAAGTGCCATTCAAATCCAAAAATGAATCAATCTTCTTATTTTGGCTAAAAGCGAAATTGGAAGAGCAATGTATAGAAATAAGGACAAGAAGAAGTAATCTGAGATGGTTGGTTTTCATTTTTTGGGTTATTTGCTGTTAATTCCTGAGCTTCAGAACTGAAGCCTAGCTTGACATCCGCTAAAGGAAGCCCAGAGATGGAAAATTCCCAACTCCGGGCTTGGTCTTTGTATGATTAATTCCAGTCTGGGTTTTGCTCCAGGTTCGGATTGGCCATAACTTCATCCAATGGAATTGGAAAAAAACGGTGTTTTGGTTGGACGATTCTTGTCGGAAATACAGGATTTGTTGCCAAAGGAATCACAGTGAGAAATTTTCCGGTCCTCGTCAGGTCATACCATCTGTCTGCTTCAGCAAACAATTCCCAGGATCTTTCCTGAATTACAGCATCCACAAATTGTGTTTGAGATAAATCCGGAGTAAGATCTTCGAGTTTGGCCCTCCTCCTGACAATATTAATGTAATTGTAAGCTTTTGAAGTGGCACCATTAGCCCTAGCTTCCGCTTCAGCGGCTATTAGATATACATCAGCCATTCTTAATATTGGCAGATTTGTTTCGTAACCACCTCCATTAGAATTTGGATCCCTGAATTTTCTAATTAAAACTCCTTCAGTTGTAATTGGAGTAATGTTGGCCTGCGGCACTATTACCCCAGCTCTGTTTAGGAAAGATGTTGCCAGAAGTTTTCTTCTGTCATCATTTGGATCGAATGAGTCATAAAATTTTTGATAGGCAAATGCAGATCCAAATGAAGCATTTCCATATTCCACTCCCGTACCATTGGCAGGTCCAAAGAGAGTGTGTGCCTGCGCTCTCCTAGCGGGCAAATCTCTGAGGCTTTCAAATGCCCAGATATTTTCAGCTCTGGCCATTGTCTCTTTTGACCAATCAAAAACATCTTCAATATTGTCTAATAACCTATAAGATCCTGAATTGATTACTGATTCAGCCATCTGAATGGACTTTGGATAATCCTCATTGTACAAAGCAGCTTTGGCATAAAGAGCCATGGCAGCTTCCTTGGATGGCCTGCCAAATTGAGGGGCTTGCTCACTATAGGCGGGTAAGCCCTTAATAGCGGCATCTAGATCAATATAGATCTGGGCATAGACTTCTGGTATTGTGCTTTTTCCATTATAAGATTCGGCTTCACTTGTACTTGGATTTGTTTTGATAACGACTTGCCCAAAATTTTTGGTCAGCATCCAATGATAAAAGGCACGAAGGAAATACGCTTCTCCCAAAATTGCTGTTTTTCTAGTCTCGTTCATGGCTATTGCCGGAACTTTGAGAAGAACCCAATTTGCCCTTTCAATTCCTGCGTAGCAAGACCTCCAAAGTTGGACAGGAGATTCAAATTCCCTTGAAAAGCTTTTTTGGGCTGAGAAATTTGGATCATAGGTGAACAAAGTATACGTATCCCTTGCTACTACAGGCCTTGGATAAACTTGATCTGTACTCCAATCTACAGCATGAACAGCTTGGCTATACATTGTGGCAAATGGGTCATATACAGCTATAAGGGCGGTTTCAGCATCCCCTGAAGTTAAAAAGAAGTTTTCAGTGGTAATATTGGAAAAAACTTCCTCTTCGAGCTCACATGAAATCAAACCGATTCCAATAAGTGAAGTAAAGATAAAATTAATGTATTTTTTCATTGTCTTAAGATTTTAGAAGGTTATTTGAATGCCTCCGATAAATGATCTGGCAATTGGATAAACGAGGTTATCAACACCAATTGCAACATTGGAACCCCCGAAAGTATTTACTTCAGGGTCGAATCCGGTGTAATCGGTAATTGTCAATAGGTTATTGGCACTTACATAAAATCTAAGTTTGGAAATACCTTTGAGATCTAGGAGAGAGTATCCCAATGTGATATTTTTCAACCTGACAAAGGAACCATCTTCCAGAAAGCGATCAGATATAGGCAATCTTCCGCCCTGGAATCCACTCACAAATTCCTGAGATGGATTCGAAGGTGACCATCTGTTTTCTAAACCTTTGAGTACATTTCTTTGCCCTAAAGGATTTTCGAAAGTATATCTGCTTACATTATACATATCGTTTCCTATCGAGCCCGAAATAAAGAAATTCAGGTCAAAGTTTTTATAGGCAAAATTACTTGTAAATCCAAAGATAAAATCAGGATTTGGGTCACCAGTGATAACCTGATCTAGGTTAGAAATTACTCCATCATTATTGATGTCTTTGACTTTATGACCTCCGATTCTACCCCCTGACCCCGGTAGAATCTGATCCCCTGTTTGGTGAATACCATCAAATACAAAAGTTTTGAAAACTCCAAGAGGTAGGCCCACGGAAACTACACTGTAGGGATTTACAAACTGTTCATCCACATCTCCATCTAAGCTTAAGACTTTGTTTCTGTTAAAAGACATGTTTCCTGAAACATCCCATTTTAAATCCTTATCTATAAGGATAGCGTTTATAGCTATTTCAAAGCCTTTGTTTTCTAACTCGGCAAAGTTTCCAATGATGGTATTATAACCGGAACTGAGGGGTAGATTTTTAGTGTATAATAAATCTCTCGTTGTTCTATTATAATAATCTGCGACAACACTGAATCTATCATCTAAAAAGCTTAAATCGACACCAATATTTGATTGATATGATTTTTCCCATCTTAAATCAGGATTGGCAATACCGGTGGGAGCAAGACCCGTTACAAATACATTTCCGATATTGTATGAAGAGCCCGGACCTACGGTAGCCAATGATTGGTAAGGAGCGATTGCTCCTGAATTACCTGTAACTCCAAACGATGCTCTTAATTTAAAATCAGAAATAAATGAACTAGATTTCATAAAGGACTCTTCGCTGATTCTCCATGCTCCAGAAACAGCCGGAAAAAATCCATACTTATGGTTTTTTCCAAATTTACTTGATCCATCTACCCTAGCAGTCAAATCAAAAAACAGTTTGTCTTTATAACCATAATTTACCCTGGCCATGTAGCTGTCCAATCTTTCAGTAGCACGGAAACTGCTCGCAGTAAAGTTCGTAGCAACCTGAAGTGCTTCGTTGGCAGTCGCATCATTTGGAAATCCTGTTCCAGTAGCTTGATTGGTCCTTATTTCATCAGACTGAGTAGAAAATAAACCAGTGAATCTCAGGCTATGGTCCTTGCCGAACCGTTTACTATAACTAAAAATACTTTCATGGAGTAACGTGCTTTGATCCCTGTTAAACTTACGTCCTGTTCCCGAGGCGGCATTCCTGTCCCCCAGAGCTAAAATTGAGAGTGGTGAGTAAAAATCGTTCAGGTCATTTCTCAATACAGCATTGAATGAGGCTGTGTAAGTGAAACCTTGCGCCAGTTTTGCTTCAACATAAAGGTTGGACAATATCTGTTGGATATTGGTCTTATTTAGAATTGCGGCTAAACCTAAAGGATTGACCACTTCGCGATAACCACCGGAAACCTGATCTCCAAAAGGCCATATGTTACCGTTAGTATCATAGGGCTTAAGTGTTGGAGGGGCACCCAAAGCTGCGCCCACTATACTTGAGGTAATAGCTGCACCGTCAAGACTGCTTGACCCTGTTGGTATGGTATTGTTTATGTTTTGACTTCCCAACAGACTTGTGCCAATCTTAAACCTATCATTGATTTTATGATCAAGGTTAATCCTAAGGGAGTACCTTTGGAAATCAGAATTGATGACGATTCCCTGTTGGTCAAAAAAGTTACCTGAAATGGCAAATTGGGTTTTTTCATTTCCACCCATTAATGAAAGCTGGTGACTTTGAATAGGTGCATTTCTGAATATAATATCCTGCCAATTTGTACCTTCACCTTCTGCATCAGGGTTGGGGAATACATCTCGTCTATAAATTTCATTTTCCAATCGGGCAAATTGAGTCGCATTTAACATTTCAATCTGCTTTATTGGTTGTTGGATACCATAGTAACTGTCGAAAGAAAACACCGTCCTGCCCGCGCTTCCCCTTTTTGTAGTGATGATGACCACCCCGTTTGCACCTCTTGCGCCATAAATAGCTGTGGAGGAGGCATCCTTAAGTACTTCCACTGAGGCAATGTCATTTGGGTTGATAGTCGATAGTGGGCTTAGGTCATTGACTCCACCACCGTTATTAAATTGAACTCCATCAACGATAAATAACGGTTCTGAGCTTCCCCGTATAGAGTTGGTTCCTCGAACTCTCACACTCACATTTCCACCGGGAGCAGCAGAGTTTTGTACTACCTAAAGTCCCGCGACCCTTCCCTGAAGTCCCTGGGCGACGTTAGCAACAGGAGTTTGCATGATTTCTGCTGATTTTACTGAGGATATTGCTCCGGTAGTTTCGATCTTTCTTTGCGTTCCATAACCAACTACAACCACTTCTCCTAATTCATCCAGATTTGGTACCATGGAGAAAGAGAAATCATTCCTGTTATTCACTGCTATTTCTTGGGTAAAATATCCCAAAAAGGAAATTACGAGTACCGATGAAGAATTCGGGACATTGATTGAAAAATTGCCATCAATATCAGTGACAGTTCCTACTGTAGTGCCTTTTACCACTATGTTTGCACCTGGCAATGGCAATTGCTTTTCATCTACTACCATCCCCCGCACCATTACCTCTTGGGCCGAGGTTGAATGGATACCAATACTTATAAGAATAAGCACCAGCAGAAGTAATTTTTGTTTCATAATTTGATCATTTAGGTTAAGTGTTAAAATTCTGGTTATTGATATTGAATCATATTTCAAAATTATCTTCCAATATATATACGATTAGTAAAATATAAATCTTAAAAAGTAAAAAAAAATAAATTTATATATTGCAAACGTTATCGATA
Organism: uncultured Aquiflexum sp.; assembly: GCA_964559905.1. Taxonomy (GTDB): domain Bacteria; phylum Bacteroidota; class Bacteroidia; order Cytophagales; family Cyclobacteriaceae; genus Aquiflexum. The sequence goes on along the minus strand of CAZLJT010000003.1, from coordinate 10,759 downwards.
ACGTTTACATTTGAAAAAATGGCAATGATTTGAATGTTTTGTTAAAAATTTGATAATTGAATTTTTGATTGATTTTTCTTTCGGAAGGAATTTAATTATAATTATAATTCTCAATCAAAATTCTTCAGAATTACTCAGATAAAATCTAAAGAGTCATAATGTAATTTTGATTAAAGAATCTCTAAATTATCATTTCTGTATAATTCCCAAAATAAATCATCAAATTGCTTGAGCCATGAAAAAAAGCATCACCATTAAAGACATTGCCAAGAAACTCAATATTTCTACAGCAACCGTTTCCCGTGCTTTGAGAGGGTCTAGCGAGATTAGTAAAGAAACAAAATCAGCAGTGATGAGAATTGCCAAGGAGATGCATTATCATCCCAATTTATTGGCAAGAAGTCTTATAAATAAAACCTCAAAAGTTCTTGGAGTAGTAGTACCCACCATCAATCGACAATTTTGGTCCAACTCGATATCCGGAATTGAAAGTGTAGCCTATAAAAAAGGGTATAAGGTGATGATTTTTCAATCAGCTGAGTCTTACCAAAAAGAGGTTGAAATAGTGGAAATCCTAGCTAATAGCATGGTGGATGGTATTTTGATCGCTTTTTCGAAAGAAACTCAGGATTTTGCACATATTGAAAATCTTAAGGAAAGAGGTATTCCGGTTTTACTTTTTGAACGGGTATGCGATTCACTTCATCTTTCCAAAGTGATCACAGATGATTTTTTTGGTGCTAAATGTATTGTAAATCATTTGATAGAAAGAGGGAAAAATAGAATTTCTTATATTGGTGGTCCCTTGTCTTTAACAGTTTGCAAGGATAGATTTTTAGGTTATAAAAGTGCCTTATTAGATAACAATATTCCCTTTGACCAAAATATGGTTATTGAGATTTTTGATTTTGATGCAGACTTTTCAAGCAATGCGTTTAAAAATCTTTGGCATTCCGGTAATAGGCCGGATGCAGTATTTTGCTTTGCGGATATTTTCGCCTTAGGTGTTTTGGCTGCTTCAAAAGAATTGGTTATTAAAGTTCCAGAAGATTTGGCAATTGCCGGATTTGGCAACGATGACATCACAAGGTATGTCAGCCCTTCTGTTACAACCATGGCGCAACCGTCTTTTGAAATAGGTCAATTGGCTGCAAAACTGATTTTAAAAGAAATTAATTTTGAGGAAGAAGATGAGTTTGTATTTAGAACAGAAATAATCAAACCAAACCTCATTGCAAGAGAAAGCAGTTGATTCCAATTATTCAAGACTAAATTCAAACTGCGTTCTGGATTCGAATATTTCTCCCGGAAGCAAAATAATTGTATCAAATTCCGGAAGATTGATGGCATCTGGGAAGTGCTGCGTTTCCAGGCAAATAGCAGATCTTTTATCAAAAGCCACACCTTTTTTTCCTACAAATGATCCATTGAGGAAATTACCTGTGTAAACCTGAATGCCGGGTTCTGTGGTTGATAGTGTTAATTTCCTGCCTGAATCGGCATCGTAAAGTATGGCACAATCCTCCGGTTGGTTAAGTTCAAAGCAATGATCAATACCATTTGCGATTTCCAACTGGTGATTATCAATTTGGATCTGATCTTTAATCTTCTTAAGGTGCCTAAAATCGAAAGGCGTACCTGCCACAGTAGATTTTACTCCTATTGGGAGACTTTTTTCATTCAATGGCAAGTAATTATCAGCATCCAAGAAGAAAGCATGGGATTCTATGTTCTTTGAAAGATCCCCACTTAAGTTGATGTAAAAATGATTGGTGGGATTGATGATTGTTTTTTTATCTGTCATTGCTTTATAACTAATCTCCAATCGTCCGGTCTCATCCAAAGTATAAGTCACCCAAATATCAACTGTACCAGGATAATTTTCTTCTCCATCAGGACTTTGGTAATAAAAAGTCACTCCCACTGAATTGTCAGTTTCAAAAGGTTCAGCTTTCCAGATTTTTTTATCCCAACCCATCATTCCTCCATGAAGGTGGGTGGTTCCCTGATTGGCAGGTAGATTGAAAGTTTTGCCATCCAAAGAGAATGAATTACCAGCAATGCGTCCGGCAACTCTACCGATAGTGCTCCCTAAATAACAGTAATTATCCAGGTATTCTTGTTGAAAAAAACCTTCCAATGTATCAAAACCCAGTAAAACATCTTCCATTTTTCCATTTCTATCAGGCAGAAACAAATGAGTCCAAGTGGCTCCATAGTTCATTACCCGGACTTCGATTTGGCCTTGAATTCTTAACGTATAAAGCTCTACTTCATCTCCTTGTGGGGTGAATCCAAAGACGGATGCGGTAATTGCTGGGCTCATAGTTTTTGGTTTTCTGTTCAATAGTTCATTTAGCTCTTAGGAGTTTTCTTGGTGGAATTTCGTGCTACCAGCGTAGTGAGCAACACGAATGTTTGTGGATCATCAGAAACCAATTCATCTAATTGGTCTAGAAGGTGATTTGCTGCCAATTGCCCCATTTCATAGCCCGGTTGGGATACAGTAGTCAAAGAAGGCTCTACAACAGCCGAAGTGGGATTATTCGTGAATCCCGCCAAAGCGATATCTTCGGGTATTCTTAGCCCGTTTTCTTTCAAAAGAATCATGACTTCTATTGCCAGTGGGTCAATCATTGCAAAAATGGCGTCAGGTCGATCTTGTTCCTTTAGGATATCCAAGGTGATTTTTCTGTTCATTTCAAAAGTAAGATCGGTAATATAAATCCGACTTTCCTTTTCCGGAATTCCAAATTCTTTGAGGGCTTCTAGGTAACCTTCTTTTCTTTTCTTACTAATATAAAGGTCTTCTGGACCCGAGAAATAAGCGATTTTTTTGAAGCCTTGTTCCAAAAGGTGATGAACTACCAAATAGGCTCCGTGAGCATCATCTACAGTTACTTTCGATACAGGAATTTCTTCAGTTACCCTGTCGAACATGATAAATGGGATTTCCCGGTCATAAAGCTCCTGAAGATGTTCGTAGGATTTTGTTTCTCTGCTCAGGGAAATTAAAAGACCATCTACCTGACTGGAAACAAGTGTTCTTACATTGGCTTTTTCCTGTTCAAAAGATTCGTTGGATTGACAAATCATGATGTTATAGCCTCTTTTATAGGCAGTATCCTGGATTCCGCTGATATTACTGGAAAAAAAATGGGAGGTCAGTTCCGGGACTATCACGCCAAGTACCTTACTACGGCTGATTCTCAGACTTTGCGCCAAAAGGTTGTACTGGTAATTCATGCTTTTCGCCATTTCCACTATACGGGTTTTGGTGTCAGGATGAAGTTCGGGAGAATCCTTTAATGCCCTGGAAACAGTAGATACTGAGACACCCAATTTCTTGGCAATCTCCTTCATCGTTACCTGATGACCTTTTTTCATAAGAGTTAGTGGTTAAAGAAGTTTATTTATTCTTGATAAATAGTGAACAAAACCATCTGCCCCACAGCTTTTAGACTTCTTTTATCAATAATATCCATATTATCTGAATGGGTATGATGATAGTGACCGAAGCCAAAATCAGGAGAGAATTCTACAATATTTATCATTGGTATCCCGGCATCGCGATTGACAAAAACATGGTCATCGATGATTTCAGGAGCGTCACGCATGATAAAGAAGTCTGAATATCCTAATTCTGCAGCAAAATTCCATACTTTATTGACAATGCTTTTTCCATACTGCATGGAATGTCCCTCTCGGTAGAACCTTGCCCCTTTGGCACCAACAAGGTCCACCAGGATACCGTAATATGCCGAATATCCACTGATATGGGTGTTTTTTGACCAGTATTGGGAACCAAGACACCACCAGATTTGGGAATTGTTTCTCAAATTCATATGTTCAGGCTCCCCATCATCTTCCCCGTCAAACAGTATGATGTCTATACCTATCTCAGGTTTGATTTCCGAACTGCTGATTATTCGGGCAATTTCAAGTAATACGCCCACACCAGAACCTCCGTCGTTAGCTCCATCAATAGGTTCATCTAATCTTTGAGTATCTTTGTCGGCAATTCTTCTGGTATCCCAATGTGCCGCCAAAAGCACTCTTTTTTTGGCGGTAGGGTTGTAGGATGCGATGATGTTTGATAAGTTGAATAACTGATTGTCCCAGGTTTTCGCCTGAAAATCCTGAGTTTGCACTTCCATTCCAAAATTCTTGAATTTCTGTATCAGCCAGTCCCTTGTTTTTCTATGCCCTTCCGTATTGGGCACTCTGGGACCAAAATCAACCTGCTGTTGAATAAAGGAATATGCGGAGTCCGCTGAGAATTCAGGAACAGCCTTATAGGCAATTGGCTCTTGGATTTTATCAGAAACCTTATCGCTTCCACAAGCCCAAAAAAGCAGTGAAAAGACAAAAAACAATATAATCCTATTCCTCATATGCCCAGTCAATTTTATCCTTCATGTCTTTGACTACAATACCCAAATCTTTTAAAGAAGACCTGATTTCATCCACTTTATTATAATTCTTTGCTGTTTTGGCGTCACTGTAAATGGACAATACAACATCTAAAAGCCCCTGTTGGTTATCGGTTTTTTCTTCTTTGAGGCCTAATATTTCTTCAACAAAAACAACATAAGTCTGATTCATTTTATCAAAAACTTCATTGCCTAACACACCACATTGCATCTGTCCAGTATATATGGAATTGATTTTCTTCAACAGATTAAATAAATGCCCGATGGCCTGTGCCGTATTAAAGTCATCATCCATAGCGCGAAAAGCGCTTTGAATACTATGTTCTACTTGTTTGATCTGATTACCATCCAAAGGGATAGAGTCATCAGCTTTAAATTCGATACTCTTGGCAATTCTTAAGCCATTGATGATTTTTTTATAGCCTTTTTGAGCAGCTTTTAGGGCATCATTAGAAAAATCCAAAGTAGATCTATAATGTGCTGTCAAAATAAAATAACGGATGGTCATCGGACTATAAGCCTGTTCCAATAGGGCATGTTTTCCGGTAAACAACTCCTGAAGGGTAATGAAGTTGCCAAGAGATTTGCCCATTTTTTGTCCGTTGATCGTGATCATGTTGTTATGCATCCAATATTTGGCAGGATCCTGATGGTTGCAGGCATTGCCTTGGGCAATTTCGCATTCGTGATGGGGAAACATCAGGTCCATTCCACCACCGTGAATGTCAAATTGCTTGCCCAGATATTTTGAACTCATCGCTGTACATTCCAAATGCCATCCTGGAAAACCTACTCCCCATGGAGATTCCCATTTCATCAGGTGTTCGGGAGAGGCATTTTTCCACAAAGCAAAATCTACAGGATTTCTCTTTTCCCCTTGTCCATCCAAATCCCTGCTTCCGCTCATCAATTCCTCCAAAACCCTTCCGGAAAGTTTTCCATATTGATACTTTTCATTGTATTTGAGCACATCAAAATAAACCGAACCATTTACCAAATAACCCAATCCTTCATCAAGAATGCCTTGAACCAAAGCAATCTGTTCAGGAATGTGTCCTGTTGCACGGGGTTCTATACTAGGCTTCCAGGTATTCAGTGCTTCCATATCCCTGTGATAGGTGTCCGTATATTGCTGGGCCACCTCCATGGGTTCCAGTTGTTCCAGTTTGGCTTTTTTGGCAATTTTATCTTCCCCTTCATCTGCATCACCCTGTAAGTGACCCACATCGGTGATGTTCCTTACATATCGCACCTTATAACCTAAATGGGTCAAATACCTATTGACTGTATCAAATGTAATGGCAGGCCGGGCATGTCCCAAGTGGGCATCGCCATAAACTGTCGGTCCGCAGACATACATGCCCACATGAGGAGGACCAAGCGGGTCAAAATCTTCTTTCTTGCGGGAAAGGGTGTTGTATATTTTAAGGGTGTTTTGTTTCATGATTTAAATTGTACCATGTACGATGTACCAAGTACCAAGTATGTGTTTGAACCTGCAAAATAGGGTATTGGAATGAGTAAATAAAGGTATTCTTTATACGTGTGTTTAAAAATAGTTGAGTTGAGAGGATTTGCAACCGATTAATTAGACTTTGTTAATCAGTAATTCCTCAAAAATGTTGGCCACCACTTCTGCCGCTTGATAGGGAAGAAGCGCAGTATCGGAAATACCTGAAACCACTTTGGTAATATCATGGTCAACTGAACCCTTGTTAGCCCATTTGTCAATGGTTGCTGCGGTGATGTAGGCAGAAAAATTATGGTGCCCAGAACCGGGCCTTTCTCCAATGATATGGATAATTCCTGTTTTCCTATCGAAGAAGGAAAGAGAACCGAACAACTGCTCTCCGGCAGCATATCCTGCCCTTACCCTGCCATGGGTAAAAACAATATGATGAGGACTGATGATAATGCCTTTTTGATGAAGCTGATCTGTCAGTTTTTCAAGGAACGGGAACAAATGGCCTTCATCCATCAAGGCTTTTGCATTCAGTCCATCTGAAATGATGATCTGGACATCTGGGATTT
>CAZLJT010000003.1:0-4285 GCA_964559905.1 uncultured Aquiflexum sp. | reverse complement strand
CTCCCCAAGCTCTTTGGATGGCTTTTAATTCCCTTACTGCTTTTTTGCCCAATTGCTCTCCTGACTCAGGATGATAGACATAATCCTTCTTGTCAAAAGATAAAGTGCTAACGCCAATCGCATTTGGAATTGACTTGACGAATGCATCCGTCATTTCTGTCCACAAGCTTATTTTGGCATCTTCATAGAGGAAACGGACCTTTTTGTCCAGCTCGGGATTCAAATCCCAATGATTTTCCCCAAAGCCTTGGGCAATGGGGACACCCCTGTTTTCTATTTCTCCGATCATCCTTCGGCCCTCAGCCAAAATTTCCTCTTTGGTCCGCAGGTCTTTTTTGGCAAGCCGGTATTGGTAATAGACCCAAGTTGGATCTCCGAAATGTCCGGTTGGTTGATTGTCCTCCCCAATAACCTCTATCTTTTTGAAAAAATCCCACATCGCATCGTTGATTTTGTAGTCGAATTTTTCCCGAATTCTGACATGGTCATTAAATGCCGTGGTCAGATAGCTCAACATGGGATCATTTTTGGTGGGCAGGGCCATCAGGTAAGCAGGATTGGCAGGCATGATCTGTTCGATACACCAATCCAGGTCATCCAAAGTCACATCCATGTGCAAGGTGGAGCAAATGTCCAAACCTATGGTCAGTCCATGCAATTTGCCCATGACTGTATCTTCCAAACAGCAGCGGACCAACTGTTCCCTAGACTTAAACACCTCAGGTCCAATAAATCCCGCAACATCATTTACATGCACCCAAGGGAATTGATCAGGTGTTTTACCTTCTTCCAATTGGGCTTTTAATGCCCTTACAAAACCATATTTTCTGGATTCATGGACAACCATGTCAAATCCCTCCCCATGTCCGTTGGTAAAGTCTGCGCCCTGTCCGGTCTCTGCATAGAGTCCAAACTGGCCTTTTCTTGTTTCCATATGTTGCGCCATTTTTTCAATGGAAACATCAAAGGTCTGATTGGCTTTGACAGTGCCTGCGATACTCTGAAACCAGATGCCCGTGGTTCCGGGATAGATTTTTTCGGCTTCGGCCTGGACATCGATATGCGACAGGACGCAATTGGGTAAGGTAGATTCCAGATCAAAGGTGGAGATGACATCGAAAAGCGCTTTTTCGATTTCAGCAACTGACTTAGGATCGCTGGAAACCGGGTTGGTGCCCAATACCAGATCACCCACGCCATAAGACCATGCATCAAATACCTGCCACACAATGTCATCAGGATTGTCAGTAGGGGAGTTGGGCTGGACTCTGGCACTCATATAGCCCTTGCTTCCGATTTTGGTTCCAGGGATAGGGTTAAACACTTTTTGCCCCACTTGGATCAATTCATCATTGCTCATCAGCTTGACCACACAGGCAATCACATCACTGCTCAAAGCAGGCATGATTTCCTTGATTTCCATTTCTGATTGGTTCAGGATAAAGGCCTTCAGTTTACCCATAGTCCAATCATCCAATTTATTATTTGCTACAGTGGTTTGTTGTATAAGTTGATAAAGTTCATCGGTGAAAAGGCTGTGTGTTTTCAGGTCACCGATTTTGGTGTTGGAAAGGAGCTTACGGGCATTTAGGCGGGAATCCTCAGAGGCTGCTGAGATTCCCAAAGTGAGATCACCTTCTTTGAATTCATTGGCCGATCCAATGATCTGACGGTAAAGTGTCTGATCCATTTTACCCGAGACCGTGTTGATATAGGAAAAAATATCCTCATCCCCATTCGGCTTTCCTATCAAGGGCGCTTTTAAGATGCCATTTTTATTTTTGGATGAACCAAGGTCACATGAATTGAACAGCAATACTGAGGTGCTGATGACCCCTACATGTGTCAAGAAGGTCTTTCGGCTGATTTTGTCCATGGTAGCTTGGTGTTTTATGCGAGGATTATGAATTTTCAATGTCAGATATGAGATCTGATTTATATCTGATTTTGAAAAAATGCTTTAAATTTTAGCAGATTCATTCCTAAAAATAACCAAATAGAATTGAAATTTTACCAAAGTTGGGAGTTGTAGTTTAAAAATTAACCTAAAAAAGTTCAGACGATCTTTCAGATATAAAGGATTTTATTTTTAATTACTTCAAGATATTTTGGATTCAGCCATTCTAAGCAAACATCAACCGCCCTTTAGGATTTGGAATATCTCTACCCAATTGAACAGCAGTTTCAATCCATTCAGCAATGACTACTTCAATATTTGCCAAAGCTTCGGCATAGGATATCCCGTCTGCAACACATCCTGCCAATTCAGGGGCTTCCGCTATAAATGCCTGATCATCTTCACTCCAATAAATAATTATTTCATATCTAGGGTTATTTTTCATTTTCTTTGAGATTTAATTTGTACTTAAATATAAGATTTCTTACCTGTTTGACCTGATAAGGTTTAGCTTTTCCTTCTTTTTCCTGAATATTAATAATTTCTTCAATTGAGTCTTTATAGTAAATATGGTGACTTCCTTTTATTCTTTCCTTAAAACCAAGAAGATTTAAAATTTTGCGAAACTCCGAAAAACTGATATTTTGATCTGATCTTCCACTTAGGATTGTAGTCAAAAGTTTTTCATTTTTCCCCATTTTCAAAAATACCAAAAGAATTTTTTAGAATACAAAAATTCTGCGTATTGGTTTTCTAATAGTCTTTAGAGCGCCATTTGATCAAAAACCATGTGCTCTTTATGTTCTATGTGGTAATAAAACAAAAAGACCCTTGAAATCGCAGAGCGTATTCAAAGGTCTTCTCAAGCTTCAAATCTAAAACCTGCCTGCCGGCAGGCAGGTCTAAAATCTAAGATCTAAAATTAATGTTTAAAATGCCTCACCCCCGTCATCACCATACTCATCCCATGGGCATCACAGAAATCTACAGAATCCTTGTCTTTTATCGATCCACCGGGTTGCACTACTGCGGAAATTCCAGCTTCATGGGCGATTTCAACACAATCGGGGAACGGGAAAAAGGCATCCGATGCCATCACTGCACCGTTCAGATCAAAGCCAAAGGATTTGGCTTTTTCCATGGCTTGTCTCAATGCATCTACCCTGGAAGTTTGTCCAACACCTGATGCAAACAACTGACTGCTGTTGCTAAGGACAATAGTATTGGACTTGGTATGCTTACAGACTTTAGCTGCAAAGACCAAAGCATTTATCTCTTCTTCGCTTGGTGCAACTTTGGTCACCACTTTAAAGTCTGCTTTGGTTTCGGTCTGCAAATCTTTGTCCTGCTCGATGATGCCATTCAGCAAGGTCTTGATCTGCTTGGTACCTTCGATCTGAATTTTTTGTAGTAAAAGAATTCTGTTTTTCTTGCCCTTAAGCAATGCCAAGGCATCATCATCAAATGATGGTGCAATCAACACTTCAAAAAACAAACTGTTCATCTCTTCGGCTGCTGCCAAATCTACTTTCTGGTTGGTGATCAAAACTCCGCCAAAAGCAGAAGTAGTATCTGCTTCAAAAGCTTTTTGATAAGCTTCTTTGACTGAATCAGCAATAGCCACGCCACAGGCATTGGTATGTTTAAGGATGGCAAAAGCTGTTTCTCCCTCAAATTCTGCTATCAAGGCCACTGCCGCATCTACGTCCACCAAATTGTTATAAGAGAGTTCTTTACCATTCAATTGGGTGAACAATGCGTCAAGGTCGCCGTAAAAATGGGCAGCTTGATGAGGGTTCTCTCCATATCTCAAAGCTTTTGCCTTGGATTCGGAAATTTTCAGTGCTGGGATATTTTCGGTTTGATTGAAGTAATTGAAAATATGGGTGTCGTAATTGGAAGAAACCTGGAATGCTTGGGCTGCAAAGTACCTTCTATCTTCGAGGGTGGTAGCTCCATCCTGGGCTTTTAATTTTTCTTCCAATTCTCCATATTGGGCTTTGGAGGCAACTATGACCACATCTTTAAAGTTTTTAGCGGCAGCACGGATCAGCGAAATACCACCAATGTCGATTTTTTCGATGATATCTGCTTCAGAAGCTCCTGAGGCAACAGTTTCTTCAAATGGATACAAATCCACAATCACCAGGTCAATCGCAGGGATATCAAACTCAACTGCCTGGGAAACGTCGGAGTCATTCTCCCTTCTGTGAAGTATTCCCCCGAAGATTTTTGGGTGGAGGGTTTTGACCCTTCCCCCGAAGATGGAAGGATATCCTGTTAATTCTTCAACGGGAATTACCTCAGCACCTTGGTCTTCGATGAATTTTTGGGTGCCTCCGGTAGAGTAGATTTTTACACCTTGGGCCTTGAGTTGGGCGATGATAG
>CAZLJT010000002.1:15416-45130 GCA_964559905.1 uncultured Aquiflexum sp. | reverse complement strand
CTTCCGAACATCATGGCAGGATATATAGACTTTTGAAAAATGGCAAAAATGTGCAGATTGAAGCTGAGGTGGAAGTGGAGTGGTTGGATGATGATTACAACGGTTACAATGTTTTGGCTGAAATTCCCGGGACAGATAAAACACTCAAGCCGGAAATCGTTATGTTGGGTGCTCATTTGGACAGTTGGCATGCTGGAACAGGCGCAAATGACAATGCTTCGGGCGTAGCCGTGATGATGGAGGCAATCAGAATCCTGAAAACCTTGGATATTCAGCCTAAGCGAACTATCCGGATAGCTATTTGGGGTGAAGAGGAACAGGGATTATTTGGATCGAGGGGATATGTGCAGAAGTATGTAGCAGACAGAAATTCCAAAGAGAAAAAAGCCGAATGGGACAAAATATCTGCCTATTTCAATCTTGATAATGGATCGGGCAAAATCAGGGGGATTTACTTGGAAGGCAATGACCAATTGGTACCTGTTTTTGAAAAGTGGTTTGAGCCATTTCATGACATGGGGGCTAAAACCATAACTTTGAGAAATACAGGTTCAACGGACCACGTAGCCTTTGATGCGGTAGGGGTTCCCGGATTCCAGTTTATTCAGGATCCCATTGATTATGGCAAAGGGTACCATACCAATATGGATTTGTATGAAAGAATGCAGATTTCTGATATGACACAGGCTGCCGTCATTATCGCTGCTATGGTATATAACACTGCTCAACGAGACGAAAAACTACCTAGAAAACCTTGGAATTGATTTATTTTACCGCAAAGGACGCAAGGGTTTCCCAAATGATGCAAGATGGGTTGAGATGAATTGTCACAGAGCACAAAGAGAAATAAAACATAATAATTGTTTTTCCGTGAACTCTGAGTACTCTGTGGTGATATTTTACTTTAATTTATCGGATATAATACCAAAACCCTGTAAACCCAAATTCTAATGTATTCAGTACCCCGAACTATTTTTACCGAAGAGCATGATATGTTCCGTCAGTCTCTCCGTGATTTTATTGCCAAAGAGATTATTCCAAACAATGCCCAATGGGAAAAAGACAAGCAAGTGAGCCGGGAATCCTGGAAAAAGCTTGGAGAAAATGGTTTTCTATGTCTCCAAGCCCCGGAACAATATGGTGGATTGGAAATCCTGGATTTCAGGTATAATGCAATTTTTATTGAAGAATTGGGCCTTTCAGGCTGTTCCGGCCCTGCCATCGGGTATCCTTTGCATAGCGATATTGTATTTCCTTACATCCATCATTATGGAACCGAATCAGCTAAATCGAAATATATTCCCAAAATGATCAATGGGGACTATATCGGTGCCATAGCCATGACAGAACCGGGTGCCGGGTCCGATCTTCAGGCCATCCGCAGTACAGCAGAAGATAAAGGAGATCATTACCTTTTGAACGGGTCCAAAACATTTATTACCAACGGCTTCCTTTGTGACGTTGTAGTGGTTGCAGCCAAAACAGATCCTTCAAAAGGAGCTAAAGGTATCAGTTTGTTTATAGTGGATAAGGAAATGTCAGGTTTCACTAAGGGAATTCCTTTTGAAAAAGTTGGCCTACATGCGCAGGATACCTGTGAATTGTTTTTTGAAGATGTTCAAATTCCTAAGGAAAATTTATTGGGGAAAGTGGGCGAGGGCTTTAAATACCTGATGACTGAATTGGCACAGGAACGACTGATAGTGGCCTTGGCGGCAATCGCCTTGGCTGAAACCACCTTTCTTTCTACGGTGGAATACGTTAAAAACAGACCTGCTTTTGGAAAAATGGTTTCAGATTTTCAGAACACAAGATTCAAACTGGCAGAAATGGGTGCCAAACTGGAACAGGGCAGGATTTATGCCGATCAGTTGGTGATGTTGCATAATAGTAACAAACTTGATGGTGCCATGGCTTCTTCCGCCAAATATCTGATGACAGAATTACAGTGTAATGTTTCTGATGAATGTGTGCAGCTACACGGTGGATATGGTTATATGTGGGATTATGCTGTAGCCCGGGCTTTTGCTGATGCTAGAGTTCAGCGGATTTATGCCGGCACCAATGAGATTATGAAGGAGTTGATTGCGAGAAAGATTTTGGAATAAGATTAACTTTAAAAAATTAGACTTAAATATTGTGAAAGTTTAATCGGAGACTCAGAGAGATAGTGCCATTTTGGTAAAAAATATTTCGAATTAAGGCATATTCAAATTTAGATATCCATAGGGAATTAAATTGATACAGAACACATGTATCTTTCATATTATCAAGTCCTTTTCGGGAAAAATAAAGGGAATTAAGTTGGGTTGGTTCTAGAATAGATCGTTTAATGATAGGATTTTTTTGCAAAACTGAGAAACGTATGCTGTTTCGTTTTTTTATCTCGGGCTTTTCAACTTTTTTTAAAAAACTTTATTCTTTTATATTTAGTAATCTTTAACCCGCCTGCCTGCCGACAGGTCTTAAATTATTTTCAACCCAAATTAATCAATATCCTATGCATAATTTTCCTTGGTTCAAATTTTATCCCAATGGTGTAGAAACTGAGATAAATGTAAAAGCTTATAGTTCTGTCGTCAACCTTTTTGAGGAAAGTGTTCGCAAATATGGAGACTCCATAGCCTATGAATGTATGGGCAAAACGATTACTTTTAATGATGTAGATATACTTTCCCAACATTTCGCATCTTACCTTCAACATGAACTCAATATGAAAAAAGGGGACAGGGTAGCCATTCAAATGCCAAACTGCCTCCAGTATCCTGTAGTTATGTTTGGAATTCTCCGTGCGGGAATGGTAGTAGTCAATGCCAATCCCTTGTACACCCCGAGAGAAATGAAGCATCAATATGAAGATGCAGGAGTAGATGCCATAGTTATCCTTGCCAACTTTGCCAGTAATCTAGAAAAAATCAGACAGGAAATTAAAGCCAAACATGTTATAGTTACCGAATTAGGTGATATGCTGGGCGGGCTGAAAGGCACAATAGTGAACTTGGTGGTGAAGCATGTCAAAAAAATGGTTCCTGCATACCATTTGCCACGGGCTATCAGTTGGAAGAAGGTAATGCTGAGGGGTGCGGCTAAAACCTATAAAAGGGAGGAAATGACTTTGGATGATTCTGCTTTTCTTCAATATACGGGAGGAACTACAGGAGTATCAAAGGGTGCTGAATTGACTCATGGAAACATAGTGGCCAACATGCAGCAAATTTCTGAATGGATGAAACCCAAGCTAAGGGAAAAAGAGGAAATTATGATCACTGCTTTGCCGCTGTACCACATCTTCGCCTTGACTGTCAATTGTCTCGCTATGATGAAAATTGGTGCCCATAATGTACTGATTACCAATCCCAGAGATATGCCTGGCTTTATCAAAGAATTAGGCAAACATAAGTTCACTGTCATTACAGGTGTAAATACATTATTTAATGGATTGATGAATAATGAGGCTTTTTCCAAACTGGATTTCTCTTCCCTAAAAGTGGCTGTTGGTGGCGGAATGGCTGTGCAACAAGCTACTGCAGAAAAATGGCAGAAAATCACAGGTGTGCCTTTGGCCGAAGGTTATGGATTGACCGAAACTTCTCCGGTAGCAACTTGTAATCCCATAGATGGCACCGAGAGAATAGGAACCATTGGGATTCCACTCCCCAATACCGATATAAAAATCATCGACGACAATGGCAAAGATCTGCCAACAGGTGAGAAAGGAGAGATTTGTATTAAAGGCCCTCAAGTAATGAAAGGTTATTGGAATAGACCTGAGGAGACTGCCAAAGTCATGGATGGTGAATGGTTCAAAACAGGGGATATTGCTGTGATTGACCATGATGGATTTGTCAAAATCGTGGACCGAAAGAAAGAAATGATTTTGGTTTCCGGGTTCAATGTGTATCCCAACGAGGTGGAGAATGCTATTGCGATGCATCCAAAAGTACTTGAAACGGGCGTCATAGGAATGCCCGATGATAAATCCACTGAAAAAGTAGTAGCCTATGTGGTTCCCAAAGACAAATCATTGACGCCTGAAGAACTGATAGCTCATTGCAGGGAACAACTGACAAGCTACAAAGTGCCTAGAGAGGTGTATTTTGCAGATGAGCTTCCCAAAACTAATGTTGGTAAGATTCTCCGTAGGAAAATCAAGGAGATGCACGAAAAAACTGTAGCCGGCTGATTTTCAAAATAGGTAAGCTTAGAAATGCCTGAATTAATAGGCATTTCGCTTTCCTTATATTTTAAGAAAATACTTTCATTGATCTTAATTTCAATCAAAGCAGCCTTTTAATTAAGGATTTCTATTTCAAACTGATTCAGCCAAAAACAAAAATTCTGTGGATCCCCATTTTGCTTCGATTTCAACCATATATCTTTAAAGCATGTCATTTGACTACATTATAATCGGTGCAGGTTCTGCAGGATGCGTTTTGGCCAACCGTTTATCTGAAAATCCAAAAAACAATGTTCTTTTGTTGGAAGCAGGGGAACCTGATAAGAAAATGGAGATTCATATTCCGGGAGCTTATTCCAAATTGAATAGGTCTGAAGTGGATTGGGCATTTTGGACAGAACCCCAGGTAAATGTGAATAGCAGAAAAATTTTTATTCCCCGAGGAAAAACTTTAGGAGGCAGCAGCAGCACCAATGCCATGGCTTATGTAAGAGGTAATCGGCTTGATTTTGATGAGTGGAAGGCATTGGGAAATCAAGGGTGGGGCTATGAGGATGTACTGCCCTATTTCAAAAAATCAGAATACAATGAAGACTTTAAAGGTGAGTTTTATGGATCTGATGGACCGATGCAAGTTTCCTATTCCAGACAACCACATCCA
Source organism: uncultured Aquiflexum sp. (assembly GCA_964559905.1). Taxonomy (GTDB): domain Bacteria; phylum Bacteroidota; class Bacteroidia; order Cytophagales; family Cyclobacteriaceae; genus Aquiflexum. The sequence goes on along the minus strand of CAZLJT010000002.1, from coordinate 40,292 downwards.
TTAGGTCCTTGCTTTATTAAAGCATGTGAATCCATAGGCATACCGCATAATGAAGAGTATAATGGTGCCAGTCAATTCGGGGCTTCCATGTTACAGTTTACCATCAAAAACAATATCCGACAAAGTACTGCCACAGTATTTCTTAAGCCGATCTTTCATCGTAAAAACTTAACTGTAAGAACCAACGCCCATGTTTCTAAAATTCTGATAGAAAACAATCAAGCTGTGGGAGTGGAATTGATCAGTAAAAAAGGAACAAGAGAAACCATTTTATGTACTAAAGAGGTCATTCTCAGTGCTGGCACGATTCAATCTCCGCAGATATTGCTGCTATCCGGAATCGGAGACAAAGACTATCTCAAAAAATTCGGAATTGACACCAAGTTTCATCTTCAAGGAGTAGGTCAGAACCTGATTGACCATATATGGTCGGGAGTCAGTATATGGTCAAATATTCATACCAACAATCACGAATTAAAGATAATGTCCCAAATCCAAGGTCTTTTCAAACATTTGCTGTTCAAAAAAGGACCTTTGGGAAATAGTCCATTGACTGCAAATGCTTTTTTGTCTTCGGAAGATGGATTGGATAGGCCGGATTTGCAGTTTCATTTTGTTCCAAGTGCTATCTCAGAGGATTACAAGACAGACATTTATGACCTGAATACTTATCCAAGAAAAAGCGGTTTTAGTATTATGGTTATTCTGATTCGCCCGGAGAGTAAAGGATTTATAGGTTTGAGATCAGCAAACCCCATAGATGCACCTTTGATCCAGCCAAACTTTTTTTCTGATAATCGGGATTTTGAAAGATTGGTAAAAGGAATGCATTTGGCAAAGAAAGTGATGGAGGCAGAGCCTTTGAAAAAGTATCAGAATGGAGAGATTTACCTCCCAAAAAGCTTCGATGAAAAATCTTTGGACGACCATATCAAAAAAAGTTTGGAAACGCTATACCATCCGGTTGGAACCTGCAAGATGGGTCATGATAAAATGGCAGTGGTGGATGAAAATTTGAAAGTCAAAGGTGTAAAAGGTCTGAGAATTGCCGATGCCTCCATTATGCCTACCATTATTTCAGGAAATACAAATGCTGCCTGTATCATGATAGGGGAGAAAGCATCGGATTTGATTTTGAAAGGGTGAATTGGAAAGACCTAATCCAAAAAAGAAATCTGTGATTGCCGGTTCTTCATTTGGGTTTTGAGAGGTTTTAATTTTAGAACAGCGCTTATATTAATGTTGCTTTTTCAATGGATTTGAAGCAAAAGACGATTGTTAATTCACAAGGGTCAGATAATCCGCTTTTTTAACAAGCTCAATAATTTTATCAAAGGTAAACATCTGATTTATTTTTCTGCTAAATTTAAGCTGACCCAAAAACCTAAACCTATGAAATTGAAGTCAATTTTATGTTCATCTCTGCTTATTGTTTTGCTGTCTTGTCAGGAAAAAGAGGTGGCAACAAAAATCAATTATTCTGAGATTGCTGAGCAAATGGAAAAATCTTTAAAAGAGAATCTATTGGATACATGGTATCCAAAGGCCATCGATCTTGATTCAGGAGGATATCTCAGCAATTTTACCTATGATTTTCAGATTAAGGATGACGCACAGGAAAAAATGATTGTTACCCAGGCACGTCATTTATGGTCCAATTCAAAAGCAGCCAAGAGATATCCACAAGAAGCCCATTATCAGGAAGGAGCAAAACATGGATTTGAATTTTTGAGAGACAAAATGTGGGATCATGAACATGGCGGATTTTATCAATTGGTCAGTAGGTCAGGTCAGCCCTTATTGGAGAAATCACCCCTGAAGACCGCATATGGCAATAGTTTTGGTATTTATGCGCTTGCGGCATATTTCGGAGCGACAGGAGACTCGGCGGGTCTTGACCTTGTCATTAAGGCTTTTCATTGGTTGGAAGAAAATAGCCATGATCCGGTACACAAGGGGTATTTTCAACACCTGTCACAAGACGGCACTCCGATTGTCCGTCCTGCTGATACGCAGTCAACTTCAGATTTGGGCTATAAAGATCAAAACAGTTCTATCCATTTATTGGAAGCCTTGACGGAATTGTATGAAGTTTGGAAAGACCCTTTACTCAAAGAGCGCTTAGAGGAAATGCTTCTCTTGGTAAGGGATACCATTGTCAATGAAAAAGGCTCTTTGGTATTGTTTTTACAGCCTGATTGGACTCCTGTATCCTTTCAGGACAAGGGCGAGGAGGAAATCATGAAGCATAAAAGCCTGGACCATGTGTCTTATGGCCATGATGTCGAAACTGCCTATTTGATTTTGGAGAGCTCTCACGTTTTGGGCTGGAAAAATGACGATGTTACTTTGGCCATAGCAAAGAAAATGGTAGATCATGCCCTTGAATTTGGATGGGATAATGAAAAAGCAGGTTTTTTTGATGAAGGTTATTATTTTCCAGGGGAGGAAAAGCCAAGGATTATCAAAGATTCAAAAAACTGGTGGGCACAGTCTGAGGGGATGAACACCCTTTTGCTGATGGCAGAACTTTTTCCCGATGATCCTTGGGATTATTTCGGAAAGTTTGAAGCATTATGGAAGTACAATCAGGAATACCTGATAGATCATGAACACGGTGATTGGTTTGCAGGAGGTTTGGACAAACAACCCCAATTAAAAACTGCTGACAAGGGCCATATCTGGAAAGCCAATTACCATCAGTTTAGAGCTATGAAAGGGTGTATTGACAGGTTGAGAAGTTGGTGAGTTTAGACGTGAGATTTGAGACGTGAGACTTGAGAATTTTTGTATAAAGCACAAAGTACCATGAACCAAGAAGGTGGAGGACTTAGAAGCTGTTTTATAAATCAGAAAAGAGACTTTATTCGTCACTCCCTGACAAAATAAACTTCAGCTATTTTCCCATCCATTATTTTGTAAATGGCTAGGGCTTTCATAGGAGGTTCACCCTTTTGGCGTGTAACTTCCTCATGATCGATGACTGTATTTCCCATGACGATTCTGTTTACTAGCTTGCAATGTAATTCAGGGGTGCGGACAAACATCCTTCCATAAAGATCATACATCTTATCTCTTCCTTCATAAAGAAGTTCAGCCGGAAAATTGAAAACTTTTACATTTTCGGCATAGGGTAGCACAAATGCTTCAATATCTCTATTGTTGTAGGCATCCAATTGTTCCTGTGCCAAATTTTCAGCAATTTTTTCCATATTTTCCTGCCCAAAAGCATTCATGCACAAAAAAAACAAAAGAAAAACCGAGGCGGACTTAAACACGCCTTCGGTCTTCCTGCCAGTTTTTGATTGATTTTTTGATTTCATTGGATTTTAATTTATCCTTTACTGCTTTTTCCATCAAGGGAATTAATTCCTCGTCACCTGCAAACCGCAGGGCAATAATTTGGGACATACGTAGCTTTTTTTCCATTTTAAGGAAAGAAGTACCAGTCAACTCAAAATACCGTTGTCTCATCTCCAAACGGATTATTCTATCTTGTGTTTTCAACGCATAAATACGGGCGAGCACAGGTAATAGTAATAAGACAAATGCAATCAGAATATTATATAGTGCTTGGGATATTTCTTTTGTCTCCCAAAGGGTAAATAAGTTGACCAATGACCAAGCCATGATTATCAATGTCAGGGGAGTGATCAGGAAATGGTGCAGCGGAAAATAGCGTCTGTGGTTTTTATAATTTTGCATTAGGTTAAAATATAATAAGGAAGATTGAGTTGGAAATTTAGTCTTAAAGCCTCCAATTATCAAAAATCCACTGAATTTCAGAGATTATTTTTTTAATTTTTTGAAAAATATCTTTTCCAAAAATGAAATATAAAACAGTAAAATCCATGTTTGCCCTGATTTTTTTCTAATAATCCAAATGGCAAGCAGCCAAGAATTTACATTTCTATTCAATAATCCTACTGAATGAAGAAAATGTCCCTAGGGAAAATTAACCAATGTCTGAACATAATTATTATAGAAAATTTTCAAATCAAGATTCCATAACTTGATAAAGAAGGGTTAAATACAAAAAGGTAAATAAAGGCTATTAGTGGAGTTATGGTTGACCGTTGAAAAGAGAGATTATTTTACGAAACATTACCGATTAAGCTTTTTGGAATCCCTGCCTTAATTAATAACTTCGCAACTTAATTAAAATAACCGCCATGGATTTCAAAAAGCTTGATCAGGATCTTACTGAAATTGTAGAAAAAAGAATTGCATTGAGTAAGATACCTTATGCAGATGAGTCATATGATGATATTGAAGAAGAGCTTCATGATTTGGAAGACGATTTCAACGAAGAATACGGAGATGAATTGGAATCAGCTTTGGAAAAGATTTATGATCAGCTTAAATCCGACAATGAGGTGCTTTTGCCTTCTGCCTATCTTGCCAATGTATATCATCCCATGAAGCCGGATTCATTTGGAAAAATCACCTACGAAGTAAAGGGTGGAGAGGGTGTACCTATAGAATCAGAACAGTTTGACAAAATGGATGTGAGATTGGTCCTTATCCCTAATCCAACCAGATTTGTTCTTAGAATCAATGGAAAATCCATGAAAGACCTTTGGGTAGCGAGAGGATAAATTGACTTGATTTACAGTGATCTAATCGGCTTTTTTCGATTTAATCTGTTGAGCTTATGTCTTTATTTAATTTCTACTCCATTCCTGCATTTGCACTACATGCAGTATTTTCAGAATCCCAATTTATTCCGAACTTTTCCTAAAATTTCCTTTGAAATTTCTCTGGCTTTGGCTTCGCCTTCAGATAATTTCGCTTCAAGCTCTTTAGGATTGTTCATAAAATAAGCATACAGTTTTCTTTCTTCTGAATATTTGGTTTGAATCAGGTCTTGAAATTCCTTTTTTGCATGTCCGTAACCGAAGTTTCCCGCAAGATATTTTTCCCTCAAAGCAGCTGTCTGAGATTCTTCGGCTACAAGGGAGTATAGTTTAAATACATTGCAGGTATCGGGATTTTTTGGTTCTTCCAATGGTGTGCTGTCTGTAATGATACTATTGATATTCTTTTTCAGCTCTTTTTCAGGAAGAAAAATATCAATATAATTGTTGTAGGACTTACTCATTTTTTGGCCATCAGTACCGGGAATGGTCATGACTGATTCTGAAATTCTTGGTTCCGGGATGGATAGAATATCCTCATTCATTTTATGGTTAAATGAAGTCGCAATGTCTCGTGCCATTTCAAGATGCTGTAACTGATCTTTGCCAACCGGCACTATATCAGCACTATATAGCAGAATGTCGCAGGCCATCAAAACAGGGTATATAAATAGTCCGGCATTCACATCAGCCAAACGGTCAGACTTATCCTTGAAACTATGCGCATTGGCCAACATGGGATAGGGTGTGAAGCAACTCATATACCAAGTTAGTTCTGTAACTTCCGGAATCATGGATTGCCTGTAAAAAACAGTTCTGTTGATATCCAATCCAAAAGCTAACCATGCAGCCGCTACAGCTAAGGTATTTTCTTTTCTTTGTTGTCCATCTTTGATTGAAGTCAAAGAGTGCAGGTCTGCAATGAAGATGAATGATTCGTTTTCTTCTTTTTTGGTTAATTCCACGGCAGGTGCTATGGCACCAAGGATATTTCCCAAATGAGGTTTGCCTGAACTTTGAATGCCTGTTAGAATTCTTGCCATTATTTTAAAATTTGGCGCAAAATAAATAATTCGAGGTACAATTCGCTCAATTTTTAACGTTATTTGCCCATATGAAGAATTGCATGTTTCAAAGCCTTGCTTTAGCCCTTTTGGTGCTGATTTGTTTACCCCTTGGTGCTCAAACACTTGAAAGGAAAACCCTGACCTGGGAACAAAAAAAGATTGACATCGGCGCTGTTTTGGAAGAAAAAGGTCCCGTACAGGCGGAGTTTTTTGCTGTCAATGGACATCAGGATTCGATTTTTATCACCGATGTGATTACAGATTGCGGATGTACTACAGTGGATTTTTCAAAGGATACCTTGATGAATGAAGGCATTGCCTCCATCAAAGTGCAATTTGATCCGGACCATAGGGGCGGAGAGTTTTCCAAGGTGATTATCATCAGGACAAATCAGGATATCTATGGTGATACTTTATATCTTGAAGGTATCAATATGCCAATTCCGGAGAATATAGAAATGGCTTATCCCCATAGAATTGGTAATCTAGGATTCAAACTTTCTGCAATCAATATGGGTAATGTTTTTACTAATGAGCCAAAAATAAAATATGTGGAGGTTCATAATTTTGGTAGTACGGAAGTTTCACTTGATAAGCCTCAAGCAGGTCTTCCTGCCTATCTTCAGGTTTCATTGGAGCCAGAAAATCTACAGCCCAACCAAAGAGGATTACTGATACTATCTTATGACGGCGAAAGCAAGAATGATCTGGGGTATTTTGATGAAAGGGTTCAGTTGGGATTGAATGATGATCAAATACTTGATTTAAGGATCATGTCTGTAGTCTATGAATACTTTCCCCCGGTGCCTAAGAGTATGGAGTCCATAGTTCCTAAATTGGATATTTTAAGTGCAGAAATAGATTTGAAGGATATTTCAGCCAATACTAAAGTCAGCAGGACAGTTACCTTTACCAATTCCGGGAAGGAGACATTACATATTCGAAAGATTGCAACAAACTGTAGTTGCATGCAAACGGGACTAGAAAACAACAAATTGGAACCTGGAGAAAGTACAGATTTGAAATTTACTTTTGACCCTAAAGGTAGAAAGGGAATTGATCATAAACACATTTCTGTTTTTAGTAATGATCCGCTCAATCCGGTCAAAACTATCGTCGTGAGAAGTACAGTGAAATAGTATGAAGTCTCATTCGTTCCAAATTCCATCTTTAACACCTTCTCTTTTTTGAAATAATAATATTGTCTAATAAAGCGATATTTTTAATTATCGTCTAATAAAGCGATATTTGTAATTATCGTTTATTTATACGATATTTGATTTGCTATGCTTGCAGTTATCACAGGAGATATCATAGATTCTAGAAGTCTGAGCAATCCGGAGGAATGGCTGACTCCTGTTCAATCCTTATTTTCAAAATGGGGGCGTGTCAACGATACCTGGGAGATTTTTAGGGGAGACAGTTTTCAATTGGAAGTATTGGATCCATTGGATGCTGTGAAAAAAGCATTTATGATCAAAACAACGATCAAGTCCATAACGGGTAATCAATTACAAAAAAGGACTGGTCCTGTAGATGTCAGGATGTCTATAGGAATCGGTGAAAAGCAGAATGACATTTCACCGATAGGCACGCGAACGGGATCTGCCTATTATCATTCCGGAGAAGCTTTTGAGCTTTTACGTAAAATGGAACAAAACCTGATGATCAAAACCGATTGGGAAGATTTTGACAGGGAAATCAATCTAATGTTTAAACTGGCCCTTATCGTAATGGATAATTGGACGGTGAATGCAGCAGAAATAGTGGGAATTGCATTGGAAAATCCAAATCTAAAACAAATTGAAATTGCCTCAATGCTGGAACTCGAGCAACAATCTGTGAGTGGAAGATTCAAAAGGGCATATTTTGAAGCATTGATGGAGTTGGATAATGTTTATAGACTTAAACTCAGAAAACTTCTGCCATGATCCTATTTATCAAACTCCTCTTGGCCCATTTAATTGGAGATTTTATGCTTCAATCAAAATCATGGATAGTGGACAAAACAAAGAATAAAGGAAAATCCGCCAAGCTTTATTTACATGTTTTGATACATGGGGCTTTGGTGATGTTGTTTTTATTTGATTTAAAGTACTGGCCTATGGTTTTAGGAATCATAGTGACACATTTTCTAATAGACTGGTCAAAATTGTATTTTCAAAAACCAACCAATAAAACTTTCTGGTTTGTTTTTGATCAATTCCTTCATTTGTTGGTGATTGTAGTACTGACATTGATTTGGATTTATCCTGATACCTCTTGGATGGAGTTGCTGCAGTCAATTAGGTTTTGGTCATATTTGACAGCATTGGTCTTTTTGATTTTTGCTGTTTCTATTATCATGAATGTGCTTTTGTATAAGTGGTCAAGTCAAATCATGGATGGGGAAGATCATTCTCTTCCAAATGCCGGAAAATATATCGGAATTCTCGAAAGACTTTTGGTTTTTGTATTCATCATCACCGATCATTGGGAGGCAGTAGGTTTTTTGATTACAGCCAAGTCTGTTTTCCGCTTCGGTGACTTGAAAGAATCCAAAGACCGAAAACTTACCGAGTATATCCTGATAGGGACACTGCTTAGTTTTGGTTTTGCTATTTTGACTTCTTTGGTTTTTCAATACCTGACCAGTTTCTTTTGAGAATGATTTTAACCCTATTGATATGAACCGCAGACCTTTCTTAAAAAAGCTGACTCTTTTGAGCAGCGCCTTTTCCACTATGCCATTTATCACTTTTGGGAAGATGCATTTTCTCGCCAACACAACCCTAAAATTCATCATCGCTTCCGATGGACATTATGGTCAGCCCAATACTGACTTTGAAAAATCACACAAAGAGTTGATTGAAGCCATACATTTAGAGAAAAATGTCGATTTTGTGGTTTTCAATGGAGATTTGATCCATGATGAGCCAAAGTGGATGCCTGAAGTCAAAAAAGCATATGACACACTCAATGTTCCTTATTTCCCTGTAAAGGGAAACCACGACCGCATTTCAGAAACTGATTGGGAAAAAATTTGGGGAATTCCTGCGGACCATGCTTTTATCAGTAAAGAAAAATATGGCGTTATACTCGCCAACAGTTCCAATCAGGCCGGTGATTACCTTTGCGTGGATGCTGTTTTTTTGAAAAATAAATTGGAGGATTTCAAAAGCCTTTCCCATGTTTTTATTTGTATTCATATTTCTCAAAATGACTGGACCAAGCATGGAGTAGCCTGTGAGGAAATATTGGAAATGATCGGAAGCTACTCTAATGTCCGTGCAGTATTTCATGGCCATGATCATGATGTGGATGGTATCATGCTCAACCGTAAAAAACCATATCTATGGTCAGGACATTTTGGAGGAAGTTGGGGCTCTCCTCATCCGGGATATCGTGTTTGCGAAGTGGGAGCAGATGGTAAAACAATATCTTATTTAAAGGCTTTGAAAGACGGAATAATTTTGAATGGACATACCCTTTAAATTTGAATCTGATATGTTGTATTATTTATGTCGTTCATTATTCGGTCAGGTCTTATGCGGTTTACTGACTCTTGGTTATTATATTTAGAAATTATACCCTAAAACTCTTCTATCATAAATAGATATGTCAAAACTTTTTTGGATAAAGCTGCGAAGATTAATTACTAGAGAGAAATTTGCTTTAGCGCCGGTTTCAGTACAGTTGGTTGCTATATTCATAGCTAGTGCATCTGTAATTATATTGCTTTCGCCTTTATTAGGGGATTTATCTACAAGTTACCGTTTGTTTGCTGACCCCTCAAGTTATGCATACGCCAAAGGTCCATTGCAATTGACAGTAGGTCTGGTTCAGGTATTGATAGGATTGGTATTGTTCTCATTCATTATTTCGGTAATGTCTGCTGCATTAACCACTTTGATAGATAACATCAAAAGCGGTTCTCTTCCCTATTTGAAAAAAGGTCATATCATTATTGTAAATTACAATGTCAAATTGCCTCTGATTTTGGATCAGCTGAATATCAGAGCGAAAGACAAGGGGGTATTTGAAGATGTAATTTTGCTGTTTTCAGATCAGGAATTGGTGAAATTTTTCCGGGCCCAATATCAGAATGAGCGATGGCCGAATCTGGATGTATTTGTAAGGCAGGGGGATGTTTTGTCATTCAAAACCTTCGATAGGCTTTCTGTTTTTAATGCATCCGGAATTGTAATTCTGCTTCCGGATCATATTGAAGATGATTTTGAATCGGATAATTTTAATCTTAAAATTTTGACCACTCTTTCAAACAACCATTCCTTTTTTCAGCATCTTTCAGAAAGACAAATAAATAAGCGCCCCTTGAAATGCTCTATTGAGTTATCAAATAACCCAGACTGTGCCAGGATAGCAAAGGAATTAACATCTACTGATTCAGGATCATTTTTTGCAGTGATAACACCGGGTGATGTTATTGGGAGTATTCTTTCAAGAGCAAAAGTCGATGTGGTGTACTATAAAGTTTTTTTTGAAATCTTGTCCTTTGACGGATCTACTGTTCATTTTGTAGACCCCAAAAGATTTTCCCCAACAGGAAAGCTCGCAGGTAAATCATTTAAAGAGCTGATTTTGAGTTTTGAGGGAGGTACATTACTTGGGTTTTCGGGTGTGACCAATGAAGGACGCTTTCAAATTAATCTATGTCCTTTTGGAGAATCCCTGAAATCTACAGATTGGCTGTTGTTTCTCACTACCAATGTAAAAGAAATCAAATATACTTCGGTTTCGATGTCTGCTGAGATTCAAAAAAGTCCACATATTCTGGCGCCTAATGAAGTGGCAAGTAAAAATATTTGCGTTATAGGTGATGCTTGGCCATTGGGAAATATTGATGATTTTATAGATGTGTCAAGTTTAGCAGCTTTAGAAGAAGCTTCTTTTGTATTTAAAAATCCTTCAGATTATTTTGAACCCAAATTTTTGAAAAGACTCCATGAGGGGAATTTTGATAATATTATCATCAATTTGAATGATGAATTGGGATTTAGACTGACTATGTTACTTATTTCTTCCAACCAAAAAAACCAAGCTTTTCTTTCGAAAATAGTCAGTATCCTAAATGATCCTGTAACTGAGCAACTTCTAAGTAGGAAAGTGCTTAGAAGTAATACTGTATTGTCACATAAGCTATCTGCAAGATATATAGCACAGATTGCTTTTCAGAAAAACCTGGATTTGTTATTCTCGGAATTAGCGTATGCAGAAGGTGCGGAATTCCAACTCTTGGAAGTTGGCAGGCATATCCCTAAAGAATTGCTGACGGATGCAAATACTATAAGGGCTTTGTTGACAGCCCATAGAATGGTTTACGTGGGAACAGTTGACATGGAACAAAACATCAATTTGGAGGCCACCTCATTTGAAGGAATCAAGCAAATTCTAGTACTGATCCACCACAACGATACATTGAACATTCCACAAATAAAGTAATGAATCATTGGTTTCCGGATTCTTAATGATTTATTACCTACCTTTGGGGAGATATTTTTTCACTTGAATCTCCAATCCCCTATATGATAAAAGGTACCGAAACCGATACTGTATTTCTTTCACAGTTGTTGCTCAGTGATTCCAGATTTACAGAAACATGTAAGGAATTGATGTCTATTTTGACAAAAAACCAAATCCCATTTCACTTTCTCTCCGGAGCCAAAGACATTTGGTGCCGAGATTACATGCCTATACAGGTCAATAAAGATCGATTTGTTCAGTTCAGATATGAACCTTCCTACCTGAGACCCCATCCCGAACATTACACTGATCCGGTTTTTGTATGTTCAGAAAATGGCATTGAAGCTGAAAAATCAAATATTATTCTGGATGGGGGAAATGTGGTCAATTGGTCAGATAAGGTGATTATGACGGATAGGTTCTTTGATGAAAACCCGGATTACTCTGATAAAGTGAAATTGGTCACCGATCTTGAAAATCAGTTGGAAACTGAAGTGATTATCATTCCGCAGGTCAAAATGGACTATACCGGTCATGCTGATGGGATGGTCCGCTTTGTAGATGAAATGACTTTGATCGGAAATCACCGTGAATTTGAATATCAGTATTGGACTAAAAAAATGAATGTGCTGCTCGAAGAAAAAGGTTTAAATTATATTGACATTCCTTTTTTTGAATATCACTTGAAAAAATATCCCTCGAATGCCATTGGATGTTATGTGAATTTTTTGGAAGTAAAAAATTTGATTGTGATTCCAATATTTGAGGTGGATGGAAACAGCGATAAAGAAATAATGAAAATTTTTAAGAAGACTTTTCCAGATAGGGTTATTGAAACCATCAATTTCAATGAAATCGGATATTATGGAGGATTGTTGAACTGTGTCACCTGGACAGTGCAATTTGACCCCAGAGGGAAGAAGTAAAACTTGCGAGTATTTCTATATCATTTTTTCCACCTATCACCATAATCACTCCAAAACCCATGTCGACTCTTGTTTCTTCTCAGAATTAAAATTAAGTTTAGTAAGCTTAGCATCAGAATTTTACCTTTCGGTCATTCCTATGAAGTTTACAATCAAACCCAATTTAATCCTTCTGATTACTGTATGCCTATTCCAGAGTTGTCAGAATTCTCCCACTGAAGAAATAGACACAGATGATGAAAGTGATATCTATGCAGAACATGTAAGGACATCCAAATTCCAGACTCCCGAAGAGGAGAGACTCAGTTTTGTGCTTCCTCCAGGTTTTGAAGTCACACTTTTTGCCTCAGAACCGGATATCACCAAACCCATCAATATGGCCTTTGATGAAAAGGGGAGACTTTGGGTCACACAATCTTCTGAATATCCTATTGCGGCAGGTGTAGGTGGAGGACAAGACAGAATCACCATTTTGGAGGATACCGATGGAGATGGTAAGGCAGATAAAATTCAGGATTTTGCCAATGACTTGAATATTCCGATCGGGATTGTTCCCATCAAAGGAGGGGCAATTGCTTATTCGATTCCATATGTCTATAAGTTTTTGGATACCGATGGGGATGATATTTCCGATCAAAGGGAAGCTCTTTTGGGTGAATTTGAGTATAAGGACACCCATGGTATGGTCAATAATTTATTTAGGGGCTTTGATGGTTGGATCCATGCTTCCCATGGGTTTTCTAATATTTCTACCGTAGCAGGTAAAGACCGGGATACGATTCGAATGGTCTCAGGAAATACCTTCAGATTTAAGATGGATGGCAGCAGGGCAGAAAAAACAACTGACGGGCGTATAAATCCTTTTGGATCGGACTATGATGAAATGGGATATCACTATTCTGCTGATTGCCATACTTTACCGATTTTTCAGCTGATTTGGGGAGGGAATTATTCTCAATGGGGCAAGAAAGAACCCAATATGGGCTTTGCTCCAACAATGATGGATTATGGACTAAAATCAACAGCACTTTCCGGATTGGTTTATTATACTGACGACCAGTTTCCGGAGGAATTTAGAAACAGTTTTTATTCCGGTGATGTAGTCACCTGCCGGATCAGTAGAAATACCATGGAATTCAACGGAAGTACACCTACAGCCATCAAGCAAAAAGATTTCTTGGTCAGTAAGGATCCTTGGTTCAGACCAGTGGATATCAAAATCGGTCCGGATGGTGCGATGTATGTCGCTGATTTTTACAACCGTGTCATAGGGCATTATGAGGTTCCTTTGGATCATCCAGGAAGAGACCGGGTAAGTGGGAGGATTTGGAAGATTACATACAAGGGAAATCAAAGACCTATAATTGACTGGTCAAAAGCCAACAAGGAAGAATTAATAGCGGGTATGGGCAATCCAATCCTTCAAATCAGAATGACGGCAACAGATGAATTGGTGGATAGGTTAGGAGAATCGGCTGTACCCCAGCTTTTGGACTTGGTTAAAGATCCCAAAACCAGTCCTGTCCAGTATATTCAGGGAATTTGGGCTTTATTCAGATTGGAAGTTTTGCCGGAGGATATCTTGGAATCGGCCATCAACCATAAGGATAGGAGGGTCAGGGTACACGCCTATAAATTAATGGCAAACTATCTCCACTTATCAGAGAAGCAACTTTCTTGGGGAATTAGGGATTTATTGGATTCAGATCCCCATGTCCAAAGGGCGGCAGCTGAAATGCTCAGCAGGCATCCCGACCCCAAAAGCTACAAAGCTTTGGTGACACTTCACACCAAAGTTCCTTCTTATGACAGCCATTTGGCATATACGGCTTTGATGGCACTTTCTAACCATTTGCAAAAAAAGGAGATTTTACAAATGGCCATAAATGAAAGCTGGAACGAAGAGGAGGCAAGGTTGATAGCGCTTGTAGCTTCTGATCTGAATTTGTCCGAAGCCGGTAATTTTCTTTTGGCCCATGTGGAGTCCTACAATCAACCAAAAGAAAAAAGTATCCTCTATATTGAGTCAATAGCAAGAAGTGTTGATGTTGCTAAATTGGGTAGATTACTGGAATGGATCAAAAAAACCGTGGATTCGCAGCCTGAGGATGCATATAAATGGGCCACGGCCACAGATCAAGGACTGACTCAAAGGGGAATGAAAGAGCCTTCTTCCTTTGCATCATGGTACCAAAGTTTGGCGAGTCAAATTCTGTTTGATATTCCAGAATCCCTGTCTTGGACCGATCTTGATAAACAAAGGCTTGTGTATGCCAATGGTGTAGCTTCCAGGTATAAAATGGTAGCTTTGTCGCCTTCAATTTTGAAATTGATTAAAACAAAAGAAGCCGGTGAGGACGTGAGGTCTTCTGCAGCATTGGCTATCATGCAGCTAAATCCTGTAGAGGGTTCAGAAATAATTGCAGAAAGAATTTTTGATGGAGATGAAGAAATCAGCACCAAAAGGAAATTCGTGGCTGCTTTGGGTACTCTAGATGATGACAGTATGAGGAATTTACTTGGCGAAGCCATGAAAAATTCTCCTCCAGAATTACAAGAGTCCATTGCTTCAGTATTGGTAAAGAGTCCTCAGGGAAAAACTCAATTGATGACTTTGATAAAAAATGGGCATGCTCCTGCAAGGCTATTAAAAGCCAGATTTGTAGAAGAACCCTTATTGGCCAATATTTCTCAAGAACAACTGAAAGTTTATGAGGAATTAACAGCCAACTTGATTCCCATATCTGAGGAAAGGGAAAAGTTGATCGCAAGCAGGTTAGAGGAATTTGATCCAGGTAATAGCCAGGTTGATGGGGGTCATATTTATGAAAGCCACTGTAGTATGTGTCATCAAATCGATAAAAAAGGTGGCTTGATAGGTCCACAATTGGATGGCATAGGTAATTGGGGAAAAACTGCTTTAGCAACCAAAATACTGGATCCTAATAGGAATATTTCAGAAAACTTCAGAACCTATGATATCAGCCTTAAAAATGGTCAGACAGTTTCAGGTCTTTTTAGGAGGGAAGAGGGACAAAACGTGGTATTGGCCAATCAGGTAGGGGAAGAGTTTGCAGTTTCCCGATTGGAAATCAAAGAAATGGTTCCTTCCAAATACACCTTGATGCCGGATAACTTTCATACAAACCTATCAAAAGAAGAGTTTGACAGATTACTTGTCTATTTATTGAATATTAAATAAAAAGAAATGAAAACCCAAAATACCAACCAAAAGAATTTGACCAAATCAAATAACAGGATTGTTCTGTTTCTTTTTTTGCTGATCTCGCTTTTGTCCTGTAATGATCAACAATCCCAAAAACAGTCCCCTCAAGCGGTCAAAGGTGATCAGATAACTTTCAAAAAGCATGTCCTGACCAAGGATTTTGTAGCAGAGGGAGTTGCAGTAGGAGATGTGAATCAGGATGGAATGATTGATGTAATGGCTGGGGCTTTTTGGTTTGAAGCACCGGATTGGAAAATGCATGAACTTACCAAGCCCATGAAGTTTGAATATGACAAAGGGTATAGCAATGCCTTTGTAAGTCAGGGGATGGATGTCAATCATGACGGTTGGGTGGATTTTGTTCGGATAGGCTTTCCCGGCAAGGAAGTGATGTGGTTTGAAAACCCGAAAAATGAAGGAAGCATTTGGAAATCCCATGCCATTTATCCCAATTTAGGAAATGAATCAGCAGGTTTTTATGATTTAGATGGGGATGGCAAGCTTGAAATCATTGGGGGCAATTCTTATACAGGAGAAATCATCTGGATAAAAGCTCCGGACTCTGCTGAAAATCTTGAATGGGAAGTATATACCATAAGTAGCAAAGAAAGCCCTGGTTCAGCCCCATTTTCCCATGGATTGGGTGTCAATGATATGAACGGTAACGGGAGAAATGACATCATTATCAAGGAAGGATGGTGGGAGGCACCGGAAGATCCCCGAAGTCCGAATTGGAAATTTCATCCTGCCAATCTCGGAGAAGCCTCTGCACAGATGTATGCTTATGATTTCAATAAGGATGGATTGAAAGATGTACTTTCTTCCTCAGCGCATGAATTGGGAGTATGGTGGCACCAACAGATCAAAGATCAGGAGGGAGAGGTTTCCTGGAAGACCCATCACATTGATAGTACTTATACCCAAACACACGGAGTGGCTTTTGTAGATATCAATTCAAATGGTTTACCGGATTTTATTACCGGAAAAAGATTTTTTGCGCACATGGGCACTGATCCGGGAGAGTTTGATCCACCTTACCTGTATTGGTATGAATTTATTCCGGGCCCCTCACCAAATTGGATTAGGCATCAGATTGATGATGAATCCGGGGTTGGTGTACACCTTGTGGCAGAAGATGTTACTGGGGATAGTTTGGCGGATATTATCATTGCCAATAAAAAAGGAGTTTTTGTTTTTGAACAGGAAAGGAAACAATAGTGTTTTAATACTTACTTTTGAAAAATGGAAAACAATCACAACCAAGATCCCAAAGTTCAGCCGAATAATCCATTGCATGGCGTTAGGCTGATAGATATGATTGAATATTTGGTCAACAAATATGGTTGGGAAAGACTTGGAGAAAGAATTACCATCCGTTGTTTTACACATGATCCTTCCATCAATTCCAGCTTGAAATTTCTCCGCAAAACCGAATGGGCCAGGAAGAAGGTTGAGGACCTTTATGTGAAGACCGTAGAAAGGGAGAGTAGAAGTTAGAGGGATTGAAGGATAAGAGATAAAGATTGAATTGGGTACAATGTACCATGTACCATGTACAAAGTAATGGGGACAGGATGAAGGGATTTATGGCGGATTACAGATGTTGGGTTAACCCTAGTGATTTATACCTCTTAGACAATATGTGATACTGTTTTCGGTGAAAAAGAAGATATTAATTCCCTCGATTCACCTCCCGGGTGTAATCACAATCTTCCTGAATTCTGCTGGCCCATGGTCACCTTGCAGTACGATTGGTCCGGGTAATTCTTCTTTGCTGTCCAAGGCACCTCCTGTAATTCCGGGAATGATCTGATCATTGATTATTTTTTTGCCATTAGCCACTACAGTCAGTCTTCTTCCAATCAAGGTTATTTCATAGGTCTGCCATTCTCCGGCTGGCTTGGCAGCCATTTCGTTGGGTGTCAAGAAACCATAAATACCTCCAAAAAGAATATTTGAAGGTTCCTGACCGATATCATCCTGAATCTGTAATTCATACCTGCCCCTGAGATATAATCCACTATTGCTTCCTTTAGGATAGCGGAATTCAACCAAAAGTTTGAAATCCTCAAATTTCTCATTTGTTATCAGATTAGCTCCTGTTCTGGGGCTGCTCAAGATCCCATCTTTTACTACCCATTGGTTTTCAGATTTGTCAGCATGCCAACCATCGAGGTTTTTGCCATTGAAGATATTGATGGGTTTACCCCAAATAGGATTTTTGTCTCTTACCAAGAATGGAGCTCTTTCTCCGACATAATTGAACTGATCACCATTTGGATATTGAATGGCTCCGATTAATTTATTTCCAGACAATGCCCCTTCAAATACCAGGTCGTTGTTGCCACTTTCCCATTGAGGAGGAATGCTGAATGAGATTTTATCATTTTCAAAATTGATAACGGAAATAGGACGGGCACTGCCATGATCACCGACAAAATAGCCTACCAATACGCGCATACCGGATTGTTTTACCTCAAGCCAAGAAGGAACTTCTTTTTCGTTCATATTCAAAGTAAGATTCCATCTTCCAATGAAATCCTTAGGCTCACTCAGAAGATTATAGCCCACTCGGAAAGACGAGTGGGTTGTAACTCTTTGATCTCTGATACTTGGTGGAATGATGATTTTCTTGCCATTATGTTCCAAAGTCCTTGAATCTTGATTTTCAAGGTTGATTTGGGGTCCTTCCATCTTTTCAGATTCAATTTGTGCGAGGCTGGGGCATGTGGACAATATCAATATTAGGGCAATCTTGCCCAAAAATGATCCGAATTGATTCACCATATTGTTCATAGGGTCTAGTTTTTAATTTGGAATTTAAATTAAATAATAATCTTATGAATGGAAACTTTTCCATAGATATATATACCAAATAGGGGTCAGGTAAAATAAATATATTGGAAAAACTGTTTTGGGGTCATACAACTAAATCTAATTTATCAATGTAAAGTGGCCATTATAAGATTTTTGATAAAGGAAAAAAGAAAGGACGATGGTGAATCCCAAAAATCTGAAAGGAAGTAAAATCAGCCATACTATTTGGTTGTAAAATCAATTCTTTTTTTTTGCAACAGTATTTGGTCAATTTGCATTTTGATGGATTCCGCAAGTCTTTATTTGCCATCTAATGCCGAATATTACATGACCCAAAAAAATCATCTGACCATAAATAGCTGTTCTTTTGATCTTGGGAAGTTTTAGTTTTATTAACTGGGTGAATAAAGAAAAAAAATATATTAACCAAGTGATTAGGTGTTATTTTCATATGGAATTTTCTTTTTTCAAAAATTAATTTCTTCCCAATTCAATTTTTTTTCCTTTTTTTAAATAAGTATATATTTTGGTGAAATACAATTTTTTTTAATCTATTTACAATAATTACCTTGTATAAAGGATAACTGAATAAATAGCTCATTTTCAGGTTGAAATTTAAAGAAAATTAGGAATCGAAGCAGTTTGAAATTGTTATTTAATGTATCATATTAGAGCATCTTTTATTAGGTGTTGATGCTTGGATACATCTGATAAGGGATTAAAATTTTTGATTAATCACCCCCTAATCACCCATTTTATAGTTATGAAAAATAAAACAAAGTTAATTGTTGCAAATTTATTTGCACTTGTTGCAGTTGTGGGAATCCTGACTGTATTCAGATCCACTGGTATTCAGATTGGTTCTGCGTCAGGCGCAATGGTCCCCAACGTTTTGTTATTGGTAATTCCACAAGCAGGATTTATTTATTTTTATTGGAAATCTTTCAGCAATGAAAATAAAAAAGCAATAGCTTAATGAATTGAAAGTGTTTTTTGTTGGTTTGCAAAAGCCGAAAAATAAAAAAGCCCTGTGAAAATAGGGCTTTTTTTGTTTTGAAAAAATCTAATGAAATCTTTAACTGCCAATTAACTGAATAATTAATCTCTGTGGATTCAATTTACCAGGATTTTATTTTTGTTGGGAAAAAAATATTTATCTTCGAATTCAAAAATTACAACTTTATGAAAAAATTAAACTTGTTGATGTTGGCTGTATTTGCAGCTGGAACAATGCTTTTCTTTGGATGTGGTGCGGAAAAAACAACAGAAACCACTGAATCAGAGGAAACGTCCATGGAAGAGAAACCTGTTGAAGAAAGCAGGCCCAGTCCTTTGAGAACATTGGAGGGCACTGTTGGAAATTCAAAATTAATGATTCAATACGGAGCTCCATCAGTAAAGGGAAGAGTAATATGGGGTGATTTGGTGCCATATAATGAAGTATGGAGGACAGGAGCCAATGAATCCACTTATGTGGATTTCAGTTCAGATGTCACAGTAGAAGGCAAGCTTCTTCCTGCTGGAAGATATTCTTTGTTTACAATTCCTAAAGCTTCAGGTAAATGGACAGTAATTTTCAATTCAGAATGGGATTTGGAACATGGTCATTTTCAATATAAAGAAGAAAATGATGTTTTAAAAGTGGAATCAACTCCTGAATGGGAAAATGAAAGTCAAGAGCAATTGAGCATAGCTATCGAATCACCGGGAATCGTGGTAAGATGGGAAAAATTAAAACTTCCAATTGTGATTCAATAATGTGTCTATAATTCAAAAAGCCCTTTAAAATCTTGAAGGGCTTTTTGCATTTTTTGCTTTTTTAAGACTAACCGTTTGTTCGGATTATTAAGGTAATTTCAACCATGATTATTTATCAGATTTAGTATGCGTTATATAGGTTTCTTCATTTCCTTTTCGATCACGCTTTTCTTGGGTGTGGTATTATCTTTGCAATTTGGGTCGGTACCACCGATAGGAAAATTATTGGATCCTAATCACGGCTTTTGGCAAAATGCTTACAGTGAGGATCAAATTCCAGAAGAAAAAGTCCGCATGAAAGGGCTTAAAGGGCCTGTCAAAGTCACTTATGATGAAAATCTGATTCCTCATATTTTTGCTGATAATGAAGAAGATCTGTATAGGGTTCAAGGATATATTACTGCTAAGCACAGGCTTTGGCAAATGGAATTTCAAACCATGGCAGCTGCAGGAAGGATTTCAGAAATTGTCGGTCCAATTGCTTTGGAATTAGATAGAATGATCAGAAGAAAAGGACTGCCATATAGTGCTGAAATCTCTCTGCCATTTTTGCAGAAAAATCACCCTGATACTTATTTGTTGCTTGAAGCCTATTCAGAAGGTGTCAATCATTTTATTGATAATCTGAATGAATCCCGAGTTCCTGTAGAATATAAGATTCTGGACTACCGGCCAGAGCCGTGGAGTCCATATAAATCCATTCTCTTATTGAAATATATGGCAGATATGTTGGTATCAGATAAAGATTTAGAATATACCAACCTGAGAAATTTGATTGGAGAGGAATTGATGGATAAGCTATATCCACAGTTCCCGGAGCAAAATGATCCAATTATTGAATCAGAGAAAGTTTGGGATTTCGAACCTTTGATTATAGCAACCCCAGAGAATATCCAATATCCCGATCAGGATATTTTTGTAAATCCGTTGCCGCAGCCTGTAGAAGGTGTAGGTTCAAATAATTGGGCTGTTTCAGGTTCAAAAACGAAAAACGGTCATCCTATTCTGGCCAACGATCCACATTTAAAGCTTAATTTACCTTCTTTATGGTATGCCATGCAACTTACTTCACCCACTCATAGTGTTAAAGGTGCAACACTTCCGGGTGCATTAGGAATCATTTCAGGTTTTAATGAAAATATTTCTTGGGGTGAAACCAATGCCACTAGAGATACAAGAGATTGGTATGCAATCCAGTTCAAAAATAAGGACAGAATCGAATACTTGTATAATGACCAATGGATCCAAAGTATTTTTAGAGTAGAGGAAATTAAAATTAAGGGTGAAGCTGACTATATTGATTCGGTTGTTTACACCCATCATGGTCCTGTAGTGTATGACAGGACGTTCAGGTCTGAAAGACAGGACGTTAATTTTTCTTTGAAATGGACCGCGCACATGGAATCAAATGAACAGAAAACTTTTTTGATGTTGAATAAAGCCAAGAATCATGACGATTACCTGGAAGCTTTGAATTATTACACATCCCCGGCCCAGAATTTTGTTTTTGCTTCCCGCAGTGGGGATATTGCCATCAAAGTACAGGGTAGATTCCCTTTGAAATGGGAGGGTCAGGGAAAGTTTTTGATGGACGGGAATAATCCCGATTTTGAATGGAAGGAATTTATTCCCAATGAGCATAATCCCGCAACCCTCAATCCTTCAAGAGGTTTTGTTTCCTCTGCCAACCAGCATGCTGTTGATGCTTCCTATCCCTATTATGTATTTGATAGTAATTATGAGCATTATCGAAACAGGAGGCTTAATAGCAGGCTAGAAGAAATGAAAGAGATTACCATTGAGGATATGATGTTACTTCAATTTGACAATTACCACCTCCATGCTGCAGAAGCACTTCCGCTTTTGATCAGTAATTTGCCTGAGGAAAATGTCAGAAATTTGGATTTAGTTTCAAAAAAATATCTTGACCAATTGAAAGAATGGAATTTTAATACTTTCCCTAATCAGGAAGAACCCGCATTATTTCAGACTTGGTGGGATCAATTCTACAAATTGTTATGGTCTAAATGGAACATTGAAGGTAAGCCGATAGTATTGCCAAATAAATATCAGACCACCTTACTTTTGAAAAACAGTCCTGAAGATATTCTTTTCGATAATCCTGAAACTGATGTAATAGAAAAAGCCAAAGACCTCGTTTGGGAAAGTTTTGAATTGATGGTAGCTGATATGAACGAATGGGTAGAAAAAGAAGAAGATTACACTTGGGCAAATTTTAAAGGAACATCCGTTGTTCATTTGGTGCCAAATTTCAAGTCATTTAGTAAATATAAAGTTTACACAGGAGGAACCAGCGGTGTCCTGAATGCAACAAGTGAAAGGAATGGTGCAAGCTGGAGAATGGTCGTTGAAATGGGTGAAAAAGTCAAAGCTTATGGGATATATCCCGGGGGACAATCCGGTAATCCCGGAAGTAAATATTATGATAACCTTCTCAAAAAATGGGCAAATGGAGAGTATGTCAATTTTGACTTGAGATCTGAACAGGAAAATGATAGGGTATTGTTTACCACAATCTTTAGTAATTGATTTATGAAAAAATTTCTGTTGTTGTTTAGTCTTGTAGGAGTTACGGTTTATTTCATCGGTCCATATATACCCTATTGGGGATTGATGCTATTGGTAGCCATTATTTCATTTTTGACCGGTGCTTCTCCATCTATATCCTTTTTTGGCTCAGGATTTTCATTTGGATTAGTTTGGCTTGTCTTATCGATTTGGATTTCTGTTGATACGCAATCAGAATTGCCCAAATCTATATCAGAATTGATGGGATTATCCAATGATAACATTTTGTGGTTTATTACAGGATTGGTAGGATTTATTATTGGTTCCTTTAGTGGATTAACAGGAGGGATGCTAAATAGGATTTTTCAAAAAAAAGATTCAGGAGCATACAGAACTTGATTATAAAATTCGACTTGCCTTCAAAAACATTCTTTTTTTTAGCTTATATTTTGTATAAAAAATACAATAAAATTAAGGATGTAATATTCTGATTAAAATAATAAAAAATATTTTGCTTTTATTGCTTGTACGAGTACTTTTGTTGCTCGTTTTGTGTCAGTCACTTTTATGCTAGATTACCTCATCACATCAAAAACCAGGTTAAAGTTATTGATCAAGTTTTTCAGTAATTCCAAAAATCAAGGACACTTGAGGGGATTGGCTGAGGAATTTGGTGAATCCACCAATGCTATAAGAAAGGAACTGAACAACCTTAGTGAAGCCGGTTTTTTGCTAAAGGTGGCAGAAAAAAATAGAATTGAATATCAAGCAAATCCAAAGCATCCCCTTTTTTTAAATTTGCAGGATCTCATCCGTAAGTATCTTGGTTTTGATAGGTTACTTGAAACTGTTCTTGACCGGATGGGAGACGTAGATGAAGTGGTACTTACAGGAGATTATGCGCAGGGAATTGACTCAGGTACCATTGAGGTTCTGATCAAAGGAGAAGAACTCAATGAAGATTACCTGGACCATTTGGGGACAAGAATTGAACAGCTGATAGAACGAAAAGTAAAATTCAATCTAAACGGAAATTCTGATTCTTCCGAAGAGCTTGTTCTATATAAGAAATAGTTCGGGGGTATTTTTGGTGACATTTTTGCTAGGCACATTTCCTTAAAATGTGACTGAAAGGGCGAAGCTATAATTGATCCAAAAAGTTATGTCTTTCAATGATGACATTTTTACATGGATTTGGATTAATTTGCAAGCTTGTAATGATAGAGAGGGATTGAATATTTCTCATTCCACAGTCAAATCAAAACTGAAATCAACATTCTTTCGAAAAAGAAAAAATAAACATATGACGACCAACTTTAGGGAAGCATTTCAATTTATCAAATTATCATTAACACTACTGCTATTTGTTATAGCAATAGGCATAGTCAACGGACAATCTCTTTCAGATATTCAGAACGTGAAAGTTGACAACCTGTCTGATGCTCAAATAGAACAGTTGATTAAAAGGGCTGAAACTTCCGGAATGTCCGAACAGCAACTTGAGGCAATGGCGAGAGAAAGAGGTATGCCAGCTACTGAGGTTGCTAAACTTAGGATAAGAATAAATCAGATCAGAAATAAAGGCGGAATACAATCTGATTCCACTAGTCCTCAAACATCTCAAAGTAGACAATGGATTCAGGAAGGCGGTTTTAGTGATGACATCATAGAAGAGGAGGAACCTTTAACAGAGGCGGAAAAAAAGATTTTTGGCTATCAATTATTCAGAAATTCTAAACTGACATTTTCGCCCAACCTGAACATTCCAACTCCAAAGAATTACATCTTGGGATCAGGAGATCAGTTGTTGGTAGATATTTATGGAGTCTCCCAGTTCACTTATGATTTAAATATCAATAGTGAAGGAATGGTTTTCATTCCCAACGTTGGCCCCATCAATCTCGCAGGACTTAGTGTTGAGGCCGCTACAAACAGATTGAAAAATGCTTTGGGTAATATTTATTCGGGTTTAAGAGGTTCATCCCCCAATACCTTTATGGAATTGAGAGTTGGCAATATCCGGTCAATTCAGATTTCAATGGTTGGAGAAGTTTTCGCACCAGGGAATTATACACTTTCTTCATTTGCAAGTGTTTTCAATGCACTTTATGCTGCGGGTGGCATAAAACAAAACGGTTCATTTAGAAATATAAGAGTCTACAGAAACAGCAAAATGGTCGCTGAAATGGATATCTACGATTTTTTGGTTAATGGAAATCAATCCGCCAACATCAGACTGGAAGACAATGATGTGGTTTTGATACCACCTGTCGAGAAGAGAGTTGAGATTTCAGGACCTGTCAGAAGACCGGGGCTTTTTGAAATGAAAAGTGACGAAAATCTCGAGGACCTCATTCGATTTGCAGGAGGATTTGCGAGTTCCGCATATCCTGGAGTGGCTACCGTCTATAGGACAACAGAAAAGGAGTTTAAAGTAGAGAATATTGACCGAC
>CAZLJT010000002.1:11810-15364 GCA_964559905.1 uncultured Aquiflexum sp. | reverse complement strand
AGCCGAAGGAAGGGGATAAGTTTATTTTTGGAGAATTATTGGACAGGTATGAAAACAGGGTGCAGATTTCAGGGGCATTGATGCGTCCGGGGACTTTTGCTTTGGATCCGGGAATGGGTGTTAAAGATTTAGTGAACAGGGCAGAGGGTCTAAGAGATGATGCTTTTATGAATCGTGCGGCATTATACAGAACAAGACCGGATTTTTCATTGGAAATTGTTACCGTAAATATCGGTGCCATATTGAATGGTGAGGAAGAAGACATAATCCTTCAAAGAGAAGATGTTTTGAATATTCCGAGCATTTATGACCTGAGGGAAGAATTCTATGTGATCATTAGCGGTGAAGTAAATAAGCCTGGGGCATTTGCTTTTGGAGAGAATATGAAAGTTGCTGATTTAGTGTTGAGGGCAGGAGGCTTTAAGGAATCGGCAACATCTGCACAGATTGAAATCGCCAGAAGGGTAAAAGATGATGTTTCAGGAAAGTTGGCTGAAATTTTCCATATAGATATTGACAGAAATCTCAAAATAACTGGTGATAACGCGGATATGGTCCTGACCCCATTTGATCATGTCATTGTGCGGAGAAGTCCGGGTTTCCAGAGAGAAAGATTGGTAAGGGTGGAAGGAGAGGTTTTCTTTCCAGGTGAATATACCATTGCCCACGCCAATGAAAGAATTTCTGACTTATTGAAAAGGTCAGGCGGATTAAACCAGTTTGCCTACCCTAAAGGTGCCACTTTGATCAGAAGGAATGAGTTTTATTCCAGCCCAAGTGACAATCAGATAAAATCAACGAATTTGACAGAAGTCAAGCAAAATCTACAAAGGATAAAAAGAGATACGACTGAGGCAGAAAAAATATTGCTTTCCAGAATAGATCAAAAGATTACCGAAAGGGGAGGAGACTTATCTAATCAACAAGGAGGCTTGTTAATTGACGATTTCAGGAGGGAGACCATAGAAAGTTTGGTCAATGAAGAGGGGGAAGAAGTAGTTAAAATTAAAACCCAAGATATGATTGGGATCAATCTATCCGAAATTATGGAAAATCCTGGTGGGCCAAATGATTTGATTATTCAAGAAGGAGATGTTTTAAGTATTCCCAAACAATTGCAGACGGTTAGGATGAGAGGAGAGGTTTTGTTTCCAACTACGTCAAGGTATAGGGAAAATGCAGGTTTCAAAAGTTATATATCAAGGGCAGGTGGATTTACAGACAAATCCCGTAAAAAACGGTCTTACGTAGTATATGCTAATGGAGATGTAAAGCGGACTTCAAATATTTTATTTTTCAAAATATATCCTTCTTTAGAACCTGGTTCGGAGATCATTGTTCCTGCTAAACCAGAAAGAGACCCAATGTCCATCCAAGGCTGGTTAGCAATTGCTACTAGTCTTGCGACATTGGGTTTATTGTTGAATAATATAGTTCAATAAAAATATAGAATAATTTCTTAATATTTTAGATAGATGGAAAAACCCAAAAATCCTACTTCGTCGAATAATGATCAAATTGACTTGTTGGAGTTAGCAAAAACTGCTTGGGATCAAAAAAAGCAAATTATTTCAATTACTGTTGTGTTTACAATATTAGGCGTTGTGATTGCATTGGTTTTGAAAAATGAATATACAGCAGGTTCTACTTTTGTCCCACAAACTATGGAAAAGGCCAATATTGGAGGGAATTTAGGTGGGCTGGCATCATTGGCGGGGATTAATTTGGGAGGATTGTCAGGAGGCAGTGAAATTCCTCCAAGTCTTTATCCGAAAATAGTTTCCTCAGTTAATTTCAGGAAAGACTTGCTGAATGCTACATTAAATATTCAAGACAACAGCCAACCAATTACTTATCAATACTATTTTGATAGTATCTACCAACCTGGATTGATACCATTAATTGCAAAATACACAGTGGGATTACCAGGATTATTGATAAAAGCTATCAAAGGAAATAAAGATAATGGCAATTCTTCAAATGATTTTGGTCTAATCAATGTTTCTCAAAATGAATTTGAACATTTTAAAAGATTGGATAATCAGGTATCCATTCAGTTCAATGATAAGGAAGGATTTGTTTCCTTATCATTTGCTATGCCCGAACCTTTGATGGCAGCACAAATGGCAAAATATGCTGAGGAACTGCTTCAGAAAGAAGTCATTGAATTTAAAATTCAAAATGCGAGAGAGCAATTGAAATATACAGAAGAACGGTTTGAAGAAAAGAAAATTGAATTTGAAGATATCCAAAAAAAATTGGCCAATTTCAGGGATAGAAATCAGAATCTTTCTTCGGCATTGGTTATGAATCAATTGGAAAAATTAGAATCTGAGTATAATTTTGCTTTTAATATTTATACTGAATTGGCCAAACAATTGGAGCAGTCGAAACTTCAAGTAAGTAAAGACACTCCCATTTTTTCTGTAATTCAGCCTGTAACGGTTCCTATTGAAAAATCGGCCCCTAAGAGATCTCTAATTGTTATAGTATTTTCTTTTTTAGGTTTTTTATCTGCGATAGGTTTTGTTTTTGGTAAAGAATTCTTAGAAGTTATAAAAGAACAATGGAATACTAAAGAATAATAAATATTATCAAAAATAAATTCGTCAATTATCTATAAATTTATTTGAAATACAAAAAAAAATATTCAAATTTCTTTTTTATGTATTTATAAATTGTTTTATTTGCCTTATAATTATTTGTTCACCCAATTCATTTAACCCAAAATATAAAAATCTATCTCAATGGAAATTTCTGTTGGATTTCAATCTTTTGAAAAATCAGTAGTTAAATTATTAATCTTTAAACTTTTATAAAATGAAAATTACAGTAGTAGGTACAGGATACGTTGGTTTGGTATCAGGCGCATGTTTTTCCGAAGTCGGTATTGAAGTTGTTTGTGTTGACATTGATCAAAAAAAGATCGACAATCTTAAAAATGGCATTATGCCAATTTATGAGCCTGGTTTGGAAGAAATTGTCAAAAGAAATTTTGCGAGTAGGAGACTTCAGTTTTCCACTAATTTGGGTGAAGCTATTCAAGGATCTCAGGTCGCATTTATTGCTGTAGGAACACCTCCGGGAGAGGATGGTTCAGCGGATTTGAAATATGTATTGGCCGTTGCAGATGAAATCGGTAGAACGATGACGGATTATATTGTCGTGGCAACCAAAAGTACAGTGCCGGTTACCACGGGTGAGAAAGTAAAAGCTGCTATCCAATCAGCATTGGATGAAAGGGGTTCTGATTTACCATTTGCAGTTGCCTCCAATCCTGAGTTTTTGAAAGAAGGGGCAGCAGTAGAGGATTTTATGAAGCCTGATAGAATTGTCATCGGAATAGATGATGAAAGGGCAGAAGAAATCATGAAGCGTTTATACAAGCCATTTCAATTGAATGGGGATAGAATTATATATATGGATATCCCATCTGCTGAGATGACAAAATATACAGCCAATGCGATGTTGGCTACCAAAATTTCATTTATGAATGATATTGCAAATTTATGTGAGTTGGTAGGTGCTGATGCCAATATGGTAAGAAAAGGTAT
>CAZLJT010000002.1:0-11710 GCA_964559905.1 uncultured Aquiflexum sp. | reverse complement strand
TTGCAAATTTATGTGAGTTGGTAGGTGCTGATGCCAATATGGTAAGAAAAGGTATCGGGGCTGACCCAAGAATTGGCAATAAGTTTATTTATCCCGGGGTTGGTTATGGTGGATCCTGTTTTCCAAAAGATGTCAAGGCCATTATCAAAACCGGTAAAAAATATGGCTACGACCTTAGGGTATTACAGGCGGTAGAAGATGTAAATGATGATCAGAAACATGTTCTGGTTAAAAAAATCAAAAAACATTTCGGGGATGATTTAAGTGGAAAAACTTTTGCGATGTGGGGATTGAGTTTTAAACCCAATACGGATGATATGCGGGAATCACCGGCTATAGTCATTATCGATGAATTGATAGAGGCAGGTGCCAAAGTAAAAGCCTATGATCCCATTGCGATGAAAGAAGCGCAGCATATTTATGTTGGAGATAAAATAACTTATGCCAAAGACGCTTATGATGCCTGCGTAGATACTGATGCCCTATTGCTAGTTACAGAATGGTCAGAATTCAGGATCCCAAGTTGGTCAGCCATAGGCAAACTTTTACACAATAAAGTGGTTTTCGACGGCCGAAATATTTACGAAAAAAGTTACCTTTCCGAGATAGGTTTTACTCATTATGGAATTGGTATTTAACAATCTTTAAATAATTCACTTTACATCATTTTTATTTATATCATGTTAAAATCACAATCAGAATCAAAAATAGCAATAGTTGGCTTGGGCTATGTTGGACTTCCATTGGCGGTCGCCTTTGGGGAAAAATTTGCTACAGTGGGTTATGACATTGACCCCAAAAGAGTGGATCAATTGCAAAAAGGTCATGACAGAACTCTTGAGGTTGAAGATGAAGACCTTAAAAAAGTCCTTGTAAAAACAGTCATTGAATTGGAAGAAAAGAAAAAAGGACTTTTAGTTTCAGATGCCATTATACCCATTTCTTCCTGTAATATATATATCGTTACGGTACCGACACCGACGGACAAACACAACAAGCCGGTTTTGACTCCCATGTTGAAGGCCTCCGAAATGATCGGTAAAATCCTTAAAAAAGGCGATGTGGTCATTTATGAATCCACAGTATATCCCGGTGTAACCGAGGAGGAATGTGTACCGGTTTTGGAAAAAGTATCAGGTTTAAAATTCAATGAGGATTTCTTTGCGGGTTATTCCCCTGAAAGAATCAATCCGGGTGACAAAGAACATACAGTAACCAAAATCCTAAAAGTTACTTCGGGAAGCACGCCTGAAGTGGCAGAATATGTGGATCAGTTGTATAAATCCGTCATCACAGCCGGAACCCACAAAGCGTCTTCCATCAAAGTAGCAGAAGCAGCCAAAGTGATTGAAAATTCACAAAGAGATATCAATATTGCTTTTGTGAATGAATTGTCAAAAATCTTTAACCTTTTGGGTATTGATACCCAGGAGGTTTTGGAAGCTGCAGGGACCAAATGGAATTTTCTTCCTTTCAAGCCAGGATTAGTTGGGGGACACTGTATCGGTGTAGACCCTTTCTACCTTGCCCAAAAAGCCCAGGAAGTAGGTTATCATCCGGAAATAATCCTTGCAGGAAGAAGACTAAATGATTCCATGGGCAAGCATGTGGCCACTGAAGTCATCAAGCATATGATGCGCAAGGATTTGAAGGTGATTGACTCCAAAGTATTGATTCTAGGTTTTACATTTAAGGAAGATTGTCCTGATGTAAGAAATACGCGTGTAATCGATATTTATAAAGAGTTGAAATCTTTTGATATGGATGTGGACGTTTATGACCATTGGGCAGATCCTGCAGAGGTGATGCATGAATATGGGATTGAAATTATCAATGGGGAAACCAAAAATCAATTAAATCAATATTCGGCGATTATTTTGGCTGTAGCGCACAAGGAGTTCAGAAATTGGAATATAACAAAATCAGAAAACCAAGTTGTTTTTGATGTAAAAGGAATCCTTAAAAAATCAAAAGTGGACTCAAGGCTGTAATCAAAATGATTTTTGAGAAAGTATTGACCAGAGACGCTTTATTATTAGTATCTAATTTAGATGGCCCCCTAATTTATCAAGAAAATTAATTTATTTTCTTGCATATTTTTATAAAATTAATTACAAAAGCTTTCAATTTGTACTACAAAATGAAAAATAAAGAATGGAGGAGATATATAAAATTTTTAATGATTTTACCTCTCCATTCAAAGCTATATTTTAAAATACCCACAAAATGTTTTGGATTCAGGCTCTAAATCAATTTCTAATCACATAATTACAATGGATATCAATATCATAGAGTTTTTAAAAATGTTTTTCGTAGGTATTTAAGTAAGAGTAAAAGAATTTGTTAATTCGGCTAGTCCCTTTTTTAGTTTTGAGGATCACCCTTCTATGCCATAAGTGAAACTTTATATTGGTGATGCATTGTCTTTATGTTTTATGACTAAATATGATATTAGCTTTTGGAAGTAATTTGCTCAAATTCAGGAAATAGAGATTTCGCCTTTATTCTTTGAAGTTTTTGAAGCCAGAATCCTAAAAGTTCTAATAAGTCAGTAATCCCATAACCTGTTTCCAAATTGAAAACTAATAGCAGTCCTGTAATAACAATAAAGGTTGTTATTCAATGATTGAAAATAAATTCTCAATTTAATTCAGACAATTTAATTTACTGTATTTAAAGATGTTTTGATATACCACACTTCTGAGGGTTATATGAAAAATCAAAAAACATTTTGTCTCATTAGCCTGATTTTGACATTACAAGAGGAATAGAAATTTAAATAGATTGGGATTGGCAAAATTCAAAGAAGTAAGTAACCTTCGTCTTTTTTGGACTCAGAATTTTCCTGATTTTGTTTCTAAAGATAATTTAAAACAATGATGAGTCATTCAAAATTCTTTTTGAATGACTTATCATTGTTTTGATAAGCCTTAAAAGAAAATCTTGAAGACCAGTGTTTGAATATCAAATCGCATTATATTCTGGATTCGCAACAATAAAATAATGGGAAATAAGGAGCTAAATATAAGAATAGCTAAAAATACTTTACTTCTTTATTTAAGGATGTTATTTGCGATGTTCGTATCACTATATACATCTAGGATCGTACTTAAATCACTCGGTGTTGAAGATTTTGGTATCTATAATGTCGTAGGAGGTGTTGTGATAATGCTGGCATTTTTAAATCATGCAATGTCAGCCTCCACTCAAAGGTTTCTGACCTTTGAACTTGGAAAAGAAGATTTTGGTAGATTAGAGAAGGTTTTTAGGACAAGTTTATCAATTCATTTAACAATAGGATTGATTGTATTTTTCTTAGGGGAAACAATAGGTATTTGGTTAATCTACAATTTTCTCAATATACCCGATTATAGGGTTGATGCAGCTTTTTGGGTGCTTCAATTCTCAGTATTTTCATTTATATCGACTATTTTTTCGGTTCCTTTTACGGCATCAATAATTGCAAATGAAAAAATGAAAACCTTTGCTATTATTGGTATTTTAGAGGTTTTTTTAAAACTAGGTGCTGTCCTTATTTTACTCGTAATACCCAATGATAAATTGATATCGTATTCCATTCTTCTTTTTTTGGTTACTTTGGCTGTTTCAATTTCTTCTGTATTGTATAGCCGAAATAATTTTTTAGAATGTAGGAAAATTGCTTTTTATTGGGATAAAAAATTATTCAATGACATGAGTCAATTTGCAGGGTGGAACTTAGTGGGAGTTTCTGCAGGGATAGCATATAACCAAGGTGTCAATATTCTTCTGAATGTTTTTTTTGGACCAGTGGTAAATGCAGCTAGGGGAATAGCTTTTCAAGTTCAAACTGCTTTGAATAGTTTTGTGTCAAATTTTCAAGTTGCTATTAACCCATCTATAACTAAGGAGTATGCTAAAAACGATTTAAAATCTTCATTTAATCTCGTGTTTATGGCATCTAAATTTTCTTTTTTTTTATTGCTATTGCTTTCTATGCCAATAATTTTGGAAACAGACAGTGTTTTGTTTTGGTGGTTAAAGATCGTTCCCGAACATACAGTTTCCTTTACTAGACTAGTTATATTTGATATATTAATAGGGTCTATATCAGGATCTATTCAAAGTTTGATTCAAGCTAATGGAAAAATAAAGGTTTACCAGATGGTAATCAGTGGAGTTTTATTATTGAATCTGCCTATTTCATATATTTTCATCAAACAAGGTTTTAAGCCCGAATACACATTTTATGTTTCCATTTTTTTATCCGGCGTTGCTCTTTTCTTTAGACTTTGGATAGTTAATGTTTTAATTAAGTTTCCGTCTTTTGAATTTTTCAAATCCACTTTGCTTAGGATTATTTTGGTTTCAGCATTAAGTTTTGTTGCAGTTAAGGAGTTGTATTCTTTTTTCACAGAATTCAATTTTAGTTTTTTGATTTTATGTTCCCTGTCAATTATTTGCGTTCTTACTTTTATCTTTCTTTTGGGTTTGAATAATCAGGAAAAAGATTTTGTTCTACAAAAAGTCAAATTAGTTATTAATAAAAATCAATAAAATCAAATGTTTAAAAATAAAAAGCTTCTGATCACAGGAGGAACAGGTTCATTTGGAAATGCGGTATTAAATAGATTTTTAGATTCGGATTTAGACGAGATCAGAATTTTTTCTCGTGATGAAAAAAAACAGCATGATATGAGGGTCGAACTTAATAACCCAAAAGTTAAGTTCTATATCGGAGATGTCCGAGATTTTAATAGTATTGAAGTTGCTACAAGAGGAGTTGATTTTGTGTTCCAAGCTGCTGCATTAAAACAAGTTCCTTCTTGTGAATTTTTCCCCATGGAAGCCACTAAAACAAATGTTTTAGGTACAGAAAATGTAATTAGGGCTTGTGTTCAAAATAAAGTAAAAAATGTAATTTGCCTAAGCACAGATAAGGCTGCCTATCCGATTAATGCTATGGGCATTTCAAAGGCTTTGATGGAAAAAGTTGCAATTGCAGAAGCCCGTAACATTCCTGGAGATTCAACTAGAGTTTGTCTAACTAGATATGGAAATGTTATGGCATCTAGAGGTTCTGTTATTCCTTTATTTATTGAACAGATAAAATCCGGAAATCCTATAACAATTACAGATCCTAACATGACCAGATATTTGATGTCATTGGACGAAGCAGTTGATTTGGTACTTTTTGCCTTTAAAAATGGTAACCAAGGTGATCTATTTGTTCAAAAAGCACCAGCCTCCACTATTGGGGATCTGGCCACAGCCCTTCTTGAAATATTTCATGCTAAAAACAAGGTTAAAGTAATTGGTACCAGGCATGGAGAAAAACTATACGAAACTCTTTGCACAAGGGAAGAGATGACAAAAGCCGAGGATTTAGGAGATTTTTATAGGATTTCAGCTGATAACAGAGATTTGAATTATGGAAGTTTTTTTACAGAAGGGGATATGAAAACTTCATTTTCCGAAGATTATAATTCACACAATACCTTAAGACTTGGGGTAAATGAAGTTATTGATAAATTGTTATCACTTGACTATATCCAGGAGGAACTCAGAAATTGGAAAAAATGATAGGGAAATTAAAAGTTGTAACTGTAGTTGGTACTAGGCCGGAAATCATCAGATTAGCGGAGTGTATCAAAAAGTTTGATATTTATTTTGATCATAAACTTATCCACACAGGACAAAATTATGATTATTCTTTAAATCAGATTTTTTTTGATGATCTTCAACTCAGGGAACCGGATTATTTTTTGAATGTTGCGGGAAAACATCTTGGTGAAACTATAGGGAATGTTATTTCAAAATCCTATGAGGTACTTCTTGAATTAAAACCTGATGCCTTATTGGTATTGGGAGACACTAATAGTGTTTTGTGTACTATTGCCGCCAAACGTTTAAAAATCCCTATTTTTCATATGGAAGCAGGGAATAGGTGTTTTGACCAAAATGTTCCTGAAGAGATAAATAGAAAAATTTCAGACCATATTTCCGACATTAACCTTACCTACACTGAAAATAGTAGGCGATATCTTTTAAGTGAAGGTTTTAGAAAAGACCATGTTTTTGTGACAGGGTCACCTTTAAAAGAAGTTCTTAACAAATATGAAAATCAAATTTCAGGTTCTAGCATCTGCAAAAAAATTGATGTTGAAAAAGGAAAATATATTGTCGTAAGTGCTCATAGAGAGGAAAACATAGATTTAAAAAACAATTTTGAAATACTTGTTGAATCTTTAAATGAAGTTGCTGAGATATTTAAATTGCCAATTATATTTAGTACTCATCCAAGAACAAAAAAACGCATCGCGGAAAACAAAACTCTTTTCCATCCTCTGATCAAAAACATCGAGCCTCTTGGTTTTTTTGATTACGTGAAATTGCAAAAAGATGCCTATGTAGTATTATCAGACAGCGGGACAATTTCTGAGGAATCAGCAATGATGGATTTTCCTGCAGTTAGTATTAGAACAAGTACAGAGAGACCTGAGGCGATTGATGCAGGAACAATTGTTTTGGGCGGTATCTCAAAGGAAAGCATTCTTCAGTCGATTCCTATTGCAAGGGAAATGCACCAGGAATCTCAGTATCACCTGCCTTTTGAATATGAAGTAAAAAACTGTTCAACAAGGGTAGTCAGAGTTATCCAAAGCTATACTTCAATTGTAAACAGAGTAACCTGGAACAAGTAAACATGATAAAAATTCTAGTATTAGGTTCTACAGGAATGCTTGGTCATCAAGTCTATTTTAGACTGAAAAATGACGAAAAATATGAAGTATATGATATTTCATTTAGAAATAAACTTCATCAAAATACCCAAATCTGCGATATCACAGATTTCATGAAACTATCTTCAATTATAAAACAAATATCGCCTGAATTTATCGTTAATTGTGTTGGGGTATTAATCAAAGGCTCGAATAATAATCCTAAGAATGCGATTTTGATCAATTCTTATTTCCCACATTGGTTAGTTGAACAGGCAGATTCTATAAAAGCAAGAGTAATCCATGTTTCAACTGACTGCGTTTTTTCAGGAAAAAAAGGAAACTATGAGGAAAATGACTTCAGAGATGCGGATGATCTTTACGGAAGAAGTAAATCATTGGGTGAAATTTTTTCTGAAAAGCATTTAACACTAAGAACATCCATAATCGGTCCTGAATTGAAGCGAAATGGTGAAGGGCTTTTCAATTGGTTTTTTGCACAAAATGGGGAAGTTAATGGTTTTGCAAATGCTTATTGGGGAGGAGTGACCACCTTAGAACTTGCTAGGGTTATAGAGTATTCTATTGCGAATCATTTATCAGGCTTACTTCATGTTTCTAATGGTGAGAAAATCTCAAAATTCAGCTTGTTGGTTTTATTTAAAGAAGTTTGGGGATTCGAAAATGTCCAAGTATTGAAGCATTCCGGGAAATCCATAGATAAATCTTTGGTGAAATCAAAAAGAGTTGATTTTCAAATACCATCATACCCTGAGATGTTAGGTAATTTGAAAAAATGGATGGATAAAAATCCACAACTCTACTCTGAAATTTACGGTTAAAGCCTATTTCGTAATGAAAATACTAGTTTTATGTGATGATCTTGGAAAGACCGCTCCGGGAATTGTTTATGAAAGAATAATTGGAGGGCTATCCAACCACCATGAAATTTTTTTAATTACTTCTGATTTGGATTCCTCCCTTCATTTCAACAAAAACGTAAAAATTGTTGAAATTTCAAGACCCCGAATACCAACTAGGGTTTACAAGTTTCTCATGGCAGTTTTTTCAATAAGTGTTTTTGATCTTTTTTGGGTTGATAAGGTAATAAAATATTTAAAATCCCTAAATCAATACTCTCCGGATATCATTCTTAGTTTGATATCAAACAATCATTATTCGCCCATTATTGCCGGGAACAAGCTTTCGCTGCTTTTTTCCGTAAAGCACTTCACATATTCTGTAGATGCCATTCCTGCACCTATCGGATGGATGAAAAATGACGCTTTTTTTTTAGGGATTAAGAAGTTTATTTCGAAGCAACTATCTAAAGTCGATGGTTTTTTTTCTGCAAATCCAACTATGCTGGCCTATCAAATGAAGCTGTTTAAACCAAAAAAGAATATTATTACTGATGTAATATATAACCCAACTACAAGTCAATTTTTATCTTTTGAAAACCAAACCCCTACAGTAAATACTTTTCTTTATACAGGTGGAATATACGGACCAAGGAAAGTGACTTATATACTTGAAGCATTTAAAAAGACCCTTGAATCTTTTCCAAATTCAACTCTTGAATTTGTGGGCAGTAAAATACGGGATGAAGAGTTTTTGATTTTTTCTGAAAAAGAAAAGGAAAAGGTAATTATTCATCCATTTTCCAGAGACCTTACTCCATTTTTGAAAAGGGCTACAGCATTGATAGATATAGATTCTGATTTAGAAGATGACATTTTTATATCAAGCAAAATTATAAACTACCTAAATGTTAATAGATTAATTATTTCCCAAACGGGAAAGAACAGTCCTTCTAAGAAATTATTTCAAAATATTCCTTCAATTTTTCAATGTTATCATGATGCTGAAGAATTGGCAAATGCAATGAAAAAAGCCATAAATGAACGAAATAATTTTGATTTTAATGATAGAAAACCCATCCTTCAGTTATTCCAAATTGATTCAATTGTTCTAAAAATGAATCATGCATTTGACTTTAGTGTAAAAATGGAATGTGATAGAAAACATAATTAGGCACTTGTGATTAATATTATAATACAGCGTTTAATAGTTTATGGCAACCTCATTCTCACGATGGCGCCAAACTGCTATATAATAAATCAAAAACATAGTTTTAGTAGCACCGAAATCCCAATGATTTTTCAGGGACATTCTGAAAGAAAACAAACAATTATTGGAGATGATGTTTGGATTGGAAGACAAGTGATTTTTACTCCAGGAAGGAAAGTTGCCAACGGAACAATTATAGGAGTTGGCTGTGTATTGACAAAAGATTTCCCAGAATACAGTGTCATTGGAGGAAATGCGGGAAAATTAATTAGATCAAGGAAACCCTAGAATGATTTACTTAATTGTTTTTGGATTAATAGTTTTCGGTTTATTTATCAAGGAAGGTAATTTTAGAAATTACTTTGCTTTTTATATAACAACCTTATTGATTTTAATCTCTGGATTCAGATATAATTTAGGTTTGGACACTCTTTTTTATACTGTAGAATTTGAGACTTTTCCTAAGCTTGCTGATTTGTCTAGGACATTTTTTTCAGAAAGTAATTACCAACCGTTGTGGATTTTGTTTGTTTCAACAATTAGATCCCTAAACCTAAATTTTTATGTTGTACAATTTGCATTAGCAATTTTTGTTAATTTTTCACTATTAAGTTTCCTGACAAAATATTCCGTTTCGGTAATGGCGTCTCTCTTGTTTTATTTTATTTTTTTTTATTTTAATCTGAATATGGAGATCTTGAGAGAATCGGTATGTATTGCCATTTTTCTTCTAAGTTTCCCTTTCCTTTTGGATCGAAAGGTTTTTATTTACCATCTTTTATTTCTAATTGCTTTCTTTTTTCATGAATCTGCGATTATCATGCCCTTTGCATATTTCTTTTTCGGCAGAAAATTAAATAAGAGATTTTATGTTTTGGTGCCCTTAATCGTATTAGGGTTGTCCAGTATTTTGGCGGCGAGTTTAAAAGACCTTATTTTTCTTTTTGAATTTCTGTTTGTCAAAAATAAGCTTAATTATTTTGAGGTTTCTGAAGAGGGCTCTTCAGCATTTTTATTTAATCTTGTTAAGTACGTACTCATTCCTTATACAATACTTATACTGTTTCATGATGATTTAATTGATTGGGAAAGAAAGAGTTTATTTCTTTATTTAATATTTTCTATATTGTTTCTTAATTTCTTTATTTTCTACAGAATAAGAGATTATTTTTTCATTTTCTACATTGTTCTTTTCACAAATCTTATTTACAGAAATTACAAAATTCTTATTTTTAGAAATGGGCCATTGATTAAAATCGCTATGTTTTGCCTGTTTATTTTCTTGAATACTTATCGTTTTTATTATATACCGACTAGAGATGCCCATTATCAAGTATATCTTAACTACTTTCCATACACATCAATTTTCACAGAAAAAATTCCTGACGAAAGGACAAGTAATCGAAGGTTTATTTACTGAAAATTTCAAATGAATTTTATCCATTCTTTTTTAATGTAATTGATGCAAGATTTATTTATTAACTTCTTCGGGTGGTCAATTTTGAAAAGCCCTCTTTTAAAATTTTTCAGGATTGATTCAGTTTTTAGATTTCTTATTAAAAGATCAGCAAATTTTATTTTGCCCTTTTATTTTATTTTGACAAAAAATAACTCAAATATCAAAGTCAACGTCAAGTCAACAAAAAAACAACTAGTTATTGTTTCTTATACAACCAGTCCTGCAAGAATAGATAAAATATGGCTGGTTGTCGAGTGCATTTTAAGGCAAGAAACAAAACCTGATAAATTGTTACTTTGGTTGTCAAAAGAGCAATTCCCTTCAAAGGAAAAATTACCAAAAAGTTTGCTTGATCTCGAGAAAAGAGGCTTAGACATTATTTTATGTGATGAAGATTTACGATCTCATAAAAAGTACTATTATACCTTGATAAATTACCCTGAAGATATAATGATAACTATTGATGATGACTTTTTTTATCCATCATATTTGCTGACTGATTTATTAAAATTGCACAAGAAAAACCCAAATGTAATCTGTAGCGAAAGAGCTCATTTGATGAAAGTGGAAAATGGATCTCTAAGTACTTATGGAAAATGGGAGTTTTTGTACAAAGGGCATGGACCTTCTTTTGAAATATTTCAAACTAGTGGTGGAGGAACATTATATCCTCCCGGATCTTTACATCCTGAAGTCCTCAATAAAGAGATTTTTTTAAAATATTGTAAGACAGCGGATGATGTTTGGTTGAATATTATGTCTCAATTAAATTCTACCCAAATAATTAAAAGTGACAATTATTTTGAACCGATTCCCTTAATTTCAAAACACGATATCAACCTTTCGACGGTCAATGTTGTTGACGGACAAAATGATATACAGATAAAAAATGTAAGGAATTTGTTGGTTGAAAAATTAGGTATTGATCCTTTTCATAATTTATTATCAAATAAATAAATCTATTTAGAAAATGAACCTGCTTTACATATGGTCTAAAGTCTTAAAGAAAATCAGGGGAAGTGCAATTAAAAACTCAACTATCCATTCCACCTCTAAGGTAGAATCCGGAAGTCATGTGGTCAATTCGGCTATGGGGAAGCACTCATTTTGTGGATATGATTGTGAAATAATCAATTGTGAAATAGGTTCATTTTGCTCTATTGCGAATGGAGTTATAATAGGGGGAGGGATGCATCCAATTAATTGGGTTTCCACATCACCGGTTTTTTACGAAGGTAGGGATAGCGTCAAAGCAAAATTTTCTACTTTTTCAAGAACCCCACCTGAGGTCACACATATCGGACATGATGTTTGGATCGGACAGAATGCCATAATCAAACAAGGAGTTACGATAGGTACCGGTTCAGTTATTGGAATGGGGAGTATTGTTACCAAACATATTCCTCCATATTCTATTGTGGCCGGAAATCCATCCAAATTGATTCGTACGAGGTTTGAAGACAGAATAATTGCAGGATTG
>CAZLJT010000001.1:0-51258 GCA_964559905.1 uncultured Aquiflexum sp. | reverse complement strand
AATGGATCAGGAGTTCCCCGCCTATAGTAGTCATCCTGTTTTTCAAATTAAACATTCCTGAGCCTTCTGAATTATTACTTAAGACAAAACCTTTACCATCATCTTTAATGGCAATTTCGGATTTGGAATTATCGGAATTGACAATAATCTCGATCAGGGAAGGTTGGGCATGTTTGATGGAGTTGTTCAGAGATTCCTGAATAATCCTGATGAGCACAAGCTTTTTTTCTTTGTCCAACTGAAGGGGATTTCCATTGTTTTTGAAAGAAACTTTGCAAAATTCGGTACTTTCAAGCTTACCGAGTTCCATTTTGATGTATTCTTCCAAGGAAATCGATTCCACCCAATCCAAATTCAAGGACTTGGAAAGTGATCTTACCTCCCTGATAATTTCATTGATCAAAACTTTTCCCTCGTGGACTTTTTCGGCTTTGCTGCTAGAGAGGTTCAGTTTTGCCAAAGAAAGTAATTGGCCTACATTATCGTGAAGTTCACGACCTACATAGCTAAGTATATCTTCCCTGATTTCTTTCTCCACATTCAGGATGGTATTTTCATAGGCAGCTTTCATGGATTCTACTTTTTGCTGGTTTTGGATTTGACGCTGACGGTGGTAGATAACCATGATGATGATGAATGACACCATGAATAGCATCAGAAAAAACCCTAAAAGAATAATTACGAACAGGTCTGATCCGTTGTTCTCCATTTTTTGCCAATTGTTATCTGGTTGATTCTCTTGGGATAATTTTGGTGACGGTCCAAGATTTGACTAAGATACATGAATGATCCTATATTTCCAGTTCACTTATCCAATTTAGCTGGGAGACTATCAATTTTTTCCACCCTTATTTTGGAAAACCAAAGGTGCATAAAATGCCGTGCCCATCACCAGGTACATTGAAACCCCAAGAACTTTTATCAAACTGTAGATTTTTCCCAATAATTCATAATTGCTTTCGTCCATCAATCTGAAAGAAGCGAAAAATAAAAAAGAACAAGCATAGAAAAACAGCACAAAGGTTACTATCCAAAATGAGGGAACGGAAAAGAGATTCTGATCCCGAAAAAGATTTCCGTCAAATATCCGATAAAAAAAATAGATGCTGCAGCCGATTACTAAGATGCTGCCTACTATAAATGAATATGTTTGAAGAAGGTCAAATGTTTGAATCCACAGTGTGTTGATAATTCCCCAAATCAAAAATCCTGATGCCAACAAAATGATTATTTTGAAAAATTTCGGGTCATTGAAAACCAAGGCAAAGAAATACAAAAATAGCAGCGTCTCTAAATAAACAAATACAATATTGAATGCCCAAACATTATTGATCCCATTTAATGATGTATAAGTACCATAAGATTCCAAAACAGCTACAGCGGTAAGAATAATAAAAATGCAAAGATGTTGTTTTTTATAGGGATTTTGTGATATAAAAAAGGTGGGAATACTTACAATCATTCCCAACCATATCAATCCTAAGTATAGCAAATAATTCATGAATTTATTCCGAAGGTGGTGGTGGCGGAATACAGAAAGGTGGACATATTGTGCCCCCGTTCAAAATCAAGTAACTTTGGTCACTCTCACTGCTTGTTCTTGAAATATCACCGGAAGAAGTCACATCAATTATCCCCGCTTCAGATTTGTTGGCAGGAGTCAAAGCAAGTGAAATCCTCCCTATACAGCTTTCTCTATCAGGGTACTTTTCGGGCAAAATATTAATATTATTCTTATCATATTGACCTAAATACATTTTGATTCCCCCAGTTTCCTCATCGGCATTATTTAATAAATCCATTAGGGTTTTTCGATCAAACCATATCCATTTTGTTTGTTCCTCTATATCCTTTCCGTTTTTATCTTTGCCTTTAATACACTTTCGGACTGATAAGTCATAGGCTGATTTGAAAGCATCAAATTCTTCTTTAGTCATAATTTTTTTATTCAGTGATCATTGTTTTTGAAAGATAAAAACCAAACAAATCAAAACCTAACCACCCTGTTTCTATCAAACTTATTGATCAGATATGGCGCATAAAAAGCCAAACCCATGACCATGTACATGATACATCCCATAATCTTGATCAGAAAATTCAATTGTATGTATAATTCGATGTCCATTTTGTCATAATAAAACGTGAAAGATATAAAGTATAGAAATGAGCTAGCATAAAAAAACATCAAAAATGAAACGATCCAAAACTCAGGGACAGCAATCAGGTTAATATTTTCAAACTT
The DNA here is from genome assembly GCA_964559905.1 of uncultured Aquiflexum sp. GTDB lineage: Bacteria > Bacteroidota > Bacteroidia > Cytophagales > Cyclobacteriaceae > Aquiflexum. The sequence continues at coordinate 49,016 of CAZLJT010000001.1, read as the reverse complement.
ATTTTTTGAAAAAATGCTGTAAAAGAAATATAAGCACATCCCGATAATCAACAAACTGCCTAATGCCCATGAATAATTTTGGAAAGTAGTCGTTATGGGCTGTAAATAAATCGAATTAATAATGATCCATCCTATATAGATAACCCATAAGTAAAGCGGCTTTTTACTTTTGTTCAGGATCAAATAAAAAAAAAGGAATAAAAGTGATATCCCTAAGATAATATAACCTGTGTTGACAACCAAAGTGTTGTTGATTTTCAAAAGTTGAAGTTGTTTGGCCCTAACCTCTGTAATGCTTGTGGATAACAGGATCAAAAAGATGACGAGGTGTTTTCTTTTATTTTCTCCTTTAGCTAAATAGAAATAAGGGATGCTAGCCAGCATTCCACTAATGATTAAAAATTGATACCAAGTAAGTGCATCCATTTCTACAGGTTATGGAGTACAGTCTGGCGGACAAACAGTCCCTGCATTTACAGGACTATCCCCACCCCTACCACTCATCAACATCATTTTGGAAGCATCCTGAATTTGATTTGAATTTGAATAAATATCTTCAAATTCAGTCTCCGATTTGTTGGATGCCATTAAGGCAAGGGATACCCTGCCCACATAATCATACTTTTCCCTTCTTTCCTTGGGGAGTATCTCCACATTTTTCTTATCATACTGACCGAAATATATTTTGATTCCTCCCTTTACAGGGTCAGTCAAATCCAATAGTTTTTGGATGGTATCCCGGTCAAACCAAACCCAGTCAGACTGTTCGTTTATAAGTTCTCCTTTTTTGTTTTTGGCCTTGATACTTTTTTTTGCTGCTTTTCTGTAAGCGATCTTGAATTCCTCTAATTCTTCTCTAGTCATTTTTTTAGCTTTTATGGGATCAAAAAGATAAAAGAAATATTTGAAATTAATAATAGGAAAACCAAGCCTGATTTCAGAATAGCTGGTTTTTTTGATAAATGGGGGAAAATAAAAGCAATCCCAAAGAATAGGTACATCAATCCAGCCATAAATCTATTGAAACTAAACAGAACGGTAACATTTTCTACCACGAATCCGGGATTTAACTGATAAGTCCCAAACAATACCAAAGTCTCAATGTAGAAAAACAAAACAGTACTACTTACCCAAAAATGGGGTATAGCCAAAAGATTATGTTCCGGATATAGCTTTAGGTTCAAAATGTTTTTTAACAATCGTGTAGACAAAATAATTATGAATACCCCAAATGGCAACAATGAAAAATATTGTATGGAAAGCGCAAATGGTTGGAAGAAAAAACTGTTGAAAAGGCTCCATACAAAGATAATTACGCTGATCTGAATGATTCTTTTCCTGAATTTGGTACTTTTTTCAAGAAGATAGAAATAGCCGATCAGGAGAAAAGATTCTATATATATCCAGGATATATTATATAAAAGAGAGTTGTTGATTCCCAGTCTGGCAGTGATCAAACCGAAATACTCAAAAACCAAAACCCAACCAAGGGTAACAAAAATTAAACGGTGACTCGAAAGGTTTTCCTTATTAGTACGAAACAGACTTAAAAAGGAGACCAATAAACTCAATGCTATCACCATGTGATAAATACTTTCCAACATTGATTGTTCTTTTTGAAATTGCAAGTTATGCTTAATTAAAAACCTAAAAAATCCCGTGTTCAGGGTATTTTTTCAGAAAAAACACAAAAAAAGGGTGATGTTTGGCACATCACCCTTGATATTTTTGAAAATAATTGAATTATGCTGACTTTTTTGCCGGATCTTGTTGGTTTTCGGCTTCCAATTCTTTCTTCATTAAATCCACCACAATGGGCGAAGCAATGTAGATAGATGAATAGGTACCTACGACAACGCCGATGAATAGGGCGAAGGAAAATCCTCTTAAAACTTCACCGCCGAATATCAACAACACCAAGACCACAATCAGAGTGGTAGCTGAGGTTATTAAAGTTCTGGCCATAGTCTGATTGATAGCATCATTAAACATAGTCACCAATTTGGAAGTACCTCGAAACTCTATATTTTCCCTGATTCTATCAAATACAATCACGGTATCATTGATAGAGTAACCTACAACGGTCAGAATAGCGGCAATGAATACCTGATCTATCTCAAATGTAGCACCCAATGCACTTGCTATAGCAAATGCAGCAATAACAAAGAACACATCATGTACAAGGGCAATAATTGAACCTAGCGAGAACTGCCACTTTCGGAACCTCAAAAGGATATATAAGAATATGGCAACCAAGGCGAAGAACATAGCCTCTGCAGAAGACTTCTTGATATCATCTGCTACTGTAGCGCCTACTTTTGACGACCCTCTTATAGCAAATTCCCCATCCCCAATTTCAGATCCTGTGGTTAGAGCTAATCCTGTAATCTTGGCTATACCTTCTTTTACTTTGTTTTCAACTTCAGCGTTGGAGGCATCATCATCTTCATTGATCAGATAAGAAGTTGTTACTTTGACGATATTATTTCCACCAAAAGTCTTCACCTCTACCGAACCGTCAAATTCTCCATCAAGACCAACTTTTAGGTCAGATTCCACTACCGGTTGGGAAAATTCAACGATATAGGAACGGCCACCGGTAAAATCCACACCAAATTTCAACCCATTGATGGCGGCAATAGCCAAGCCTATCACAATTATAGAGGATGAAATGATATAGGCGATTTTTCTTTTGCTCAGGAAATCTATATTCAAGTTGCCCAATAAATTACCGGCCCATGGTGTAGAGAATGAAATATTACTTTTATCACCCTTCTTGGTTGACCAATGCACAATAAGCCTGGTAATAAATACAGCTGAGAAGAAGGATGAGGCAATACCGATCATCAATACAATTGCAAATCCTTTGACAGGGCCTTGACCTAGGGCATATAATATAGCACCTGTAAGGAAGGTCGTGACATTGGAGTCAAGGATAGCAGAGAATGCTTTCTTGTATCCTTCGTTGATTGCGGCTATTAATCCGGCACCATTTCGGATTTCTTCCTTGATCCTTTCAAAAATCAATACGTTGGCATCTATTGACATACCGATCGTCAATACGATACCAGCAATACCAGGCAAGGTCAGGGCAGCACCCAATTGTGCCAAGATACCCAGGATAAAGAAGATATTGAAGACCAAAGCAGCAATGGCAACTAATCCACCTTTGGAATAATAGGCGACCATAAACAAGACCACCAAAACCAATCCAGCTACCATTGAAATGATACCCTGACTTTGAGCATCCTTACCTAATGTTGGACCGATAATGGCCTCTTCTACGATTTTGGTCGGGGCTGGTAATGAACCGGACTTTAGAATATTGGCCAAATCCTTGGCTTCCTCCATGCTAAAGTTACCTGTGATTTCTGATTGACCTGATGGAATCTCTCCCTGTACCATCGGAGCAGTATAGACAAAATCATCCAGGACAACTGCAATTCTTCTTCCTATATTTTCAGAAGTCAGCTTCCTCCATTTTCTTGCTCCTTCGGCATTCATCTGCATACTGACTGCCGGGCGGGAAGTCTGATCCAAAGTCTGACGGGCGTCTGTGACCACATCACCTTCCAATGGCGCTTGGTCGCTTGACCTGCTTACCTTGATGGCATGAAGTTCCAATAATTCTAGGTTATCTGACGTTTGGGGCTTCACTGACCAAAGAAACTTAATATTTCTGGGTAGCAAAGATTTGACATCTTCTCGTGCAAAAATTCTGTTGATGGCAACAGTATCCCTGATTTCATATATCAATCCGGCATTGGATTTGGCCAAAGAAAAAATCGGAGAAACCTGAGAAGAAAAATCATCAGGTTCTGTTGTCTCCGCCAATTGTTTTTCTAGCTGAGTCGCAAGATCACCATCCTCTGTGGAAGTGGTATCAGCAGGTGCAGTTTCGGTTTTATTTGCGTTGGCCTCAGCTACCAGAAGACTATTGACCAATTCCAGTTCCGCGAGGTATTCATTTACTTCCGCCACTTCCCAAAACTGCAATTTTGCTACACCCTGTAATAGATTTCTAACCCTTTCCGGATTGTCTACTCCCGGTAATTCAATCTGAATCCTACCTGAACCCTGAATTCTTTGAATATTTGGCTGAGAGGTTCCGAATCTATCGACCCTTGTTCTTAGAATATTAAAGGAGCGCTCTATGGCATTTTCAACTTCAGAATCAATGATTTTCAGGATATCGGTATCCGAAGTTTCCAAGGAAATTCTCCCACGGTTGGCCGCAGTTGCAAAAATACTGCTCAGTTTCTGATTCGGGGCAGTGTTCTGCCATGCTATGTAGAAAAGGTCCACATATTTTTCATTACTGGTTTTGGAAGCCTCCGCCGCATCTTCCAAGGCCGCATTGAAGGCCGCATCTTTACTGTTACCGGAAAGTCCTTTGACAATTTCCACAGGAGAAACCTCCAAGGTAACATGCATACCACCTTGCAAATCAAGACCAAGTCCCAATTCTGTTTCTTTGATTTCCTTATAGGTGAATTTGGCACCTAGGAAATTATAAACAGGCTCCCTGTATATGGAATCCAGGTAAGCTTGTTTTTTGGCAAACTCAACGTTGCCTGACTCATCTGTGGCATATTCCACAGCTTTTTGCTGAATATTATTTGATACAAATGTGAATGACAGGTAATACAGACACAATGCTGTGACCACTACTGTCAAAAACACGATAACACCTTGGTTACGCATATGATTAATTGTTTTGTTTGATTACGATTGATTATTGTAAGCTCGAATGAGCTTTAGGGAAAGCATATTAAAAAAATCAGGGCGCATTGGGAGATATGATTCTCTCCAATAAAATTTCCCAATAGGGGAGATTGACCGTATAGGATACTCCAAGATCCGATACCGTTGGTCTTTCAAAAATAAGATTTTCATAAATCAGGTAAAAAACCTGTTGTGAAAGTACCGTTACAAAAGGTACTACTGCATCAATGGCAATATTCAGAAAAGTCTGATTGTCAGAGGATGGATCAGTTTTATTGGATTGTTCCTTCTTAACACTTGAATCTTCCTGTAAGTGCTGCGGTAGATATTCAGTTCCGGCTACAAGCATACAAAACATCAGCGTCAACATCAAGGTGACGCGTTGTTTCCAGAGGTTCATATCTTTTGCCTTTTTTCTCACGGGCAGCAAATATAGAAATATTTGGAAAGACAAACGACTTAAGTTAAAAAAAACTCCTGTTCAGATTTTTAAAGACTTTGAAAAAAGACCTCTTTTGTTTTTTAAGTCTACTTAATTTTTGACTTTAGAAAATTTCTAATCAAATCCAAAGCCCTATCAAAATTATGGTTATTAGGCACTATGATGTCTGCGTCATGTTTGAAAGGCTCAATGTATTTTTCATAGGTAGGCATCACATGCATTTCATACCTGTAAAGTACATCATCCAAATCATAGCCTCTTTCCACTTTATCCCTGACAATTCTCCGCTTTAATTTAATATATTCCTTGGCATCAATAAAAACCTTCAAATCCAGCAAATCAGCCAATTCCGGATAATAGAGCACAAAAATGCCCTCTACTACCACTACAGGCGCAGGGACAAATTCCAATATTTTAGGCTTCTTGTTGGGATTGTTAAAAGTGTATTCCTGTCTGTATACGACTTCACCTTGCTGGATTTTTTTAATGTCTTCAGCATATTGGGCAAAGTCTATGGAATTGGGAGTATCAAAATTATGAACACCCTTGTCATCCATGGGTTGAAGATGTCTTGGCCTGTAATAATTGTCCTGGGAAATCAAGCAAACTTGTCCAGGTTCAAAGGCATGTAATAGCTTGTCCAAAAAAAGTGTCTTGCCAGAAGCGCTTCCTCCTGTAATGCCTACTATAAACGGTTTGTTCATGGAAGTCAAAATTAACAAATTATTTGAGAAATTCTGAGAGCGCTTTCACGGCCTTTCCACGATGGCTGATGGCATTTTTTTCTTCCATGCTCAATTGCGCAAAAGTTCGGTCAAAACCATTTGGCTGAAAAACAGGATCATATCCAAATCCTCCTTCTCCAACTAACTCATGTATGATTTCACCTTCGGCAATCCCTTCAAATGCATATTCTTTTCCCTCCAATATCAATGCGATGACAGTTTTAAACCTCGCTTTTCGATTGGATTGCTGCTTCATATTTTTCAACAACAAATCAATGTTCCTGGAATCGCTCCTAGGTTCACCTGCATACCTGCCTGAATAAACCCCCGGTTCACCGTTCAATGCCTCTACTTCCAACCCGGTATCATCCGCAAAGCAGTCCACTCCATAATGTTGGTGCACATAGCGGGCTTTTTGAAAGGCATTATGTTCCAAAGTATCCCCGGTTTCGGGCAACTCCTCATTACAACCAATTTCCTCCAGGGAAACAATAGTAAAGTCAGACCCAAGAGCAGATTTTACCTCTTCTATTTTCTTTTTATTGTTTGTAGCAAAGCAGATTTTCATTTGATTATTTTTGGTAAATCTAATATTCTGTGGTAATTGAGACTTTCATGCATGTAAATCTCTAATAATAATGAGCCTATAGAGGTTAAATAACAAAATAAATCTATTTTAATTTTCTCTTGGGATCAAAGTCTAAAAATTAAGGAATAAATTGAAAAGATGAAAAAAATCACTATTTACTGTGGATCCAACAAAGGCAAAAATTCTGCTTATGAACAAGGCGTGTTGGCCTTGGCTGAAGAAATGATCAAAAGAGATATGGCTTTGGTGTATGGTGCCGGAAATGTCGGTCTGATGGGAGTAATTGCAGATGCCATGCTAGCTGCCGGAAAAGCTGTCTATGGAATTATTCCCCAAAAATTGGTAGATATCGAAGTAGCGCATATAGGCTGCACAGAACTTACCGTGGTCGAAACCATGCGGGATAGAAAATGGCTGATGGCCGAGCGAGGGGATGGGTTTATTGCTATGCCGGGAGGGATCGGCACCTTTGAGGAGCTTTTTGAAATCATGACACTCAACCAATTGGCCTATATCCAAAAACCTCTTGCACTGTACAATGTCAATGGCTATTATGATGGCTTGATTGCATTTTTAAGCCATGCAAGCCAAGAAGGTTTTCTGCATAAGGCGCAATTGGATTTATTGATCGTAAGTAGTGATCCTGTTGAGATATTGGATAAAATGGCCGGTTTTGAACCGAAATATATAGAGAAGTGGGAGGTGAAGTAGGAAGTACGAAGTACTCTATACAAAGTACCAAGACCGAAACCTACATCAAAGTTGCCTACAAAGGAGACACTATGAGTTTCTTTTTGATTAGAGATTGTTGTCTAAAAGTTTCATCAATTTTTCCAAATAGGTGACATCGTCCTGATCGAAGTCATCCAAAAGGTCACTGTCCACATCAAGGACTATCCAAACCTTGTCTTCTTTGAACCCAGGGACTACGATTTCTGATTTGGAGGCAGAACTACAGGCTATATGGCCGGGGAAAGCCTCCACATCTGGAACCAATTGGGTTTTGGCTTCCTTCCACGCTGTCCCACATACCCCTTTTCCCAAAGCAATACGGGTACAGGCCAAAGGACCCTGAAATGGACCAAGAACCAATTGTTCGCCCTTGACCAGGTAAAAACCAACCCAAAAAAAACCAAAAGCTTCTTTCAGCACTGCAGTAACATTGGCTAAGTTGGCATATAAATCAGTCTCAGAAGAAATCAAGGCTTCTATCTGGGGAAGGATTGCCTGATATTTTTCAGCTTTGGTAGCTGATTCTGGTAAATAAATTGATTCGGCCATTTTTTAATAGATATGAGATGTGAGATTTGAGACGTGAGATGACTTGCTATGAAGGATGGAGCAGTTTGATAGGCAATAACTTAGCAGGTTTGAAGTTTTAGGAGATCGGTCTTGTTATGGTTAATAAGTCTCCCATAATTTCCATTTCATCAATAATACTTCCTTGGATTTTAGGCGCCGGAATGCCTTTCCCAAATTGAACCTGTCCAGTAAAAACTCTTGCTTCATCCCAAAGGTTCTCCTGGATGAATTTATTCAGTAATTGGGCTCCGCCTTCAACAATAAGACTTTGGATTTTCCGCTGGTAAAGATCTTCCAGAATTTCGCCGATATCAAATCCTGAAGGGAGTTTGACATGTTCCAGATTTTCTGTTTTTTCTTTTTTGACCTGATTATAACATAACGTCGATTGACTTTGATCAAAGATATGCAGAGCGCGGTCCAGGGTCAGGTTTCTGTCAACTACTATTCGGACAGGATTTTTACCTTTCCAATCCCGGACATTCAATTGGGGGTTGTCAAATTTGGCAGTCAAAGTGCCCACCATGATAGCGTCTTCTTCCGATCTCCAGCGGTGTACCAATTGGCGACTGTAGGGATTGCTTATCCATTTGGAATCATAATTTTCTCTGGCAATAAAACCATCTTTTGTCTGTGCCCATTTCAAAATTACATAAGGTCGCTTCCTTTCCATGAAGGTTAAAAACCTTTTATTCTGTTCCCTGACTTTTCTATCCAATACCCCTGCAGTCACTTCAATTCCGGCCTCTTTCAATATCTGTGCACCTTTACCTCTTACCAAGGGATTGCTATCCAAAGTACCTATAACTACTTTTTTTACTTTCTTTTCTACTAATAGATTGGCGCAGGGTGGTGTTTTTCCCCAATGGGCACAGGGCTCTAAAGTGACATAAACCGTTGATTCAAGAATCAAAGAGGGATTCTTAACCGAGTTTATGGCATTTGGTTCTGCATGTGGTCCCCCATAGACTTCGTGGTAGCCTTCTCCGATGATTTGTCCATCATGGACAATGACACATCCAACCATTGGATTGGGGCTTACCCTACCTTTTCCTAATTCGGCCAATTCCAGTGCCCTTAGCATAAATATCTCTTCCGGACTCATGAATCAAGGATTTGTACGCAGAGTGATTTCTCCCAATTGGGTCCGCTGCCGAGGTTCTACAACTATATTTTGGATGGTATCAGCCAAAAAGTCATTGCTAAAAGGCAATATTGAAAGGGTAAATTCCCCCTCAAGTCCCCTTATCAAAAAGTTGCCACGCGAATCCGGAGTGGTATTGGCGAGCGTATCTGAATTTTGAATGGCCAACAATAAGCATTTTAAAGCCTGAGGTCTGATAATTCCGGAGATTTCTCCGTTATCGAGACTTCCAAAGGCCCTGAATTTTGGATCAAGAGTAAAAATGGGTTGAGCCCCAGTAGTGAATGTTATAGAACTCAAAGTGTTGAAATCTATAAATACATCATGAGAAATTCCTCCATCCAGAGGAATATTAACTGTTATAACAGGATTTCTCGATGCCTCTTCATTGAAACCAAGCGATGCGGTCTGATTCCCTACCTGAACAAAATTATCGTCACCCAACCTCAAAGTAAGCTCAATTATAGCACCCACCAAAAACTCCGATCTTCCAATCAGATATTGGCCTGTATTCACCAAGGAAGAAAGCCTCGCCTGTTGATTGACTTGGGGATTGGGAATAAACACAGCGTCTGAATTATCCTGACCTCTGGTTCCTGTCGTCTTTACTTCCACTCCTAATACCTCAATGCCAACCTCATCAAAAAATCCAGGGGTACCAATAAGGAAGACATTTACCAATGCAGTAGATCGTTCCCCAGTTTCAGAACATCCCGAAGTAAGAACAATCAAAGTAAGTATGAATAATAGTTTATTTTTCACGGTCCAAAAATAGGAAAGATAGACCAGAATTTGATGTTAATACCAATAAATGAAAGAGCCAGAAACTTTTCAGTTTCTGGCTCCAGGTTCATATTTGAGAATTTGGTTAATATTTAAAATAATTAACCCTCCGGGACATTTTCAACGACTTCATCTAATTCTATAGGATCCACTTTAGTTACTTTACCCAATTCAAGTGCCACATCCTCAACGAATTTCTCATCATACAATTCATTGGGGAGAATCCATAGCCTGTAAGTTCCCATCTCTAGTCCTCTTATAACAAACAAGCCGTTTTCATCTGTAAAAGTGGAAACTGTATCTTCACGAATAATCGCAGAAACTTGAACAGGTAGAGCTTCCAACGGTAAAACTGAACCCTCAATAGTAGCAGATTCTTCAGCCACAACCCTCAAAACTGGTTTTAAAATGTACTTACCCGAATTTCCGGCTTTGACAATGGAACGGGCTGCGTCAAAATCAATCACAAGATCATAAGCGATGCCGGGGTTCAATGGTTTGTCAATTTTCAGTTTCAATCCGCTCTGCTGCGCACTGGGAGTAGTAAGATCGATTCTCTGACCATCCTCAATGATATAATTATCATTGCCAAGTAAAAGACGGATCTGGGAAATTTCACCGGAAGGAATTTCCATCTCGCCTAAAAAGGCACTATTTCCGCCTACCAGTGATAAAAGATTGATTTTCTGATCATCAGCCTCATAGGGCAAGTTTATCCAGGCACTTCCGTTTTCTTCATTTCTCCCTTTAGGAAGGATTTCTACGCCTAATACTTCGATCCAAACCGCGTCATAACTTGCAGGGGCATCAATCATATAAACGTTCAATTTGGCATTCCCCTTTGAAGGGTCAAGGTTGTTTTGTTCCAGATTACATGAGGTAATTAATAAAATTAAAGCCAATGTAAAATGGAGCTTGTTCATTAGAGTTTTCATAAATATAAAATTTTAGGTGATTTGATTAAAAACTTAATCCAATCATTATGCCAAAAAAAGTAAGAAAGAATTTTTTCACTGATTTTTAGTCTGTAAATAAATAGCTTTAGTATTTTTGACCATGATGCAATGGGAAAAATTGCTGAACTCGGGAAGGTTCGATCCAGCAAAAAAAAAGAATGTTCAACTTGATGCTTACAGAAGTGAATTTGAAATTGATTATGATAGAATCATTTTTTCTGCGCCATTTCGTAATCTTCAGGACAAAACTCAGGTATTTCCTCTTCCGGAGCACGATTTTGTACATACCAGGTTGACTCATAGTCTTGAGGTTTCGAGCGTTGGAAGATCTTTGGGGAAGTCGGTGGGAGAATATTTATTGGATAAATATCCTTTGTTGAGTCAAATAGGCATTCAATCTTCAGATATTGGCGCCATTGTAGCCGCAGCTTCCTTGACTCATGATATCGGAAATCCGCCCTATGGACATGCTGGTGAGGAGGCTATTTCTGATTTTTTTAAGCACCATGAATACGGATATATCTGGCAGTCCCATGTGAAAATCAATGAATGGGCAGATTTATGCAATTTTGAAGGCAATGCTCAAGGATTCCGGATGTTGGTATCCCAAAATAATGGGCTTAAACTTTCTTACGCAACCTTGGCAGCATTTACCAAATATCCAAGGCCATCTCAGGTATTTGAAAAAGACAAAAAAAGGAGAAGTCATAAGAAATTCGGATTTTTTGTGGATCAGGTCAATGATTACACACATTTGGCAAATGTCCTAGGACTGATCAAATCCAATACAGATTGTTGGCTGAGACATCCTTTGGCATTTTTGGTCGAGGCCGCAGATGACATTTGTTATAGCATTATTGATCTGGAGGATGGCTGTACTTTGGGTTTGGTTTCTTTTCAGGAGGTTTGCGAGCTTTTAGCTGAAATATTGGGAGAAAAATTTAAGCCGGAAAAACTGGATAAATATAAAACCCAAACCCAAAAACTGGCCATTTTACGCGCTATGACAATAGGTAAACTGGTGGATGAGGCTGTAGTTGCTTTTTGCCAAAAAGAGGAAGAAATGTTAACAGGAGATTTTGATAAAGCACTTACAGATATTATTCCTTCTGCAAAGGCCTTAGAAAAAATTTCTTTTTTATCAGTTGAGAAAATATATCGTTCCAAACCTGTTTTGGAAAAAGAAGCCGCAGGATTTCAGGTTCTGGAAGGCTTGCTGGAAGTTTTTTCCAAAGCATTGAATCATAAATTTTATCAAACAGAACTTTTTTCGGGTAGAGACAAAAGCATTTTGAGGTTGTTACCTGATGATTTCCCTTTGGATGGATGGGAGGAAAAAGTCAATGCATATCCCTTGCTTCGGGCTTTGATTGACTTTATTTCAGGTATGACAGATAAATATGCCTTGGCATTATATAGGAAGGTAAAAGGCATCGCACTGCCGGGAGCTTAATTTTATGAGAATGGATCGATGTGCCATGTTACAATGGCTAAGCATTTCGGATGCTTTCATTTTCCCCAAAGTCGCCTAATTTTGACGTTTAGCCTTCTTGCCCTTTCGATGATTTCATTTTCGGCTTTTGGATTAAGGATAGCTTTACTCATAATCGGAGTTTATAAAGATAAACATAACCAATAGTTTCCAGTCTATTTCTGATACCAATCAATTTTCTGATTATCTATCCCTAATACTCCAAAATATCTTAACTTTGCGCCTGCCTTTTATGAAAGCTGATTTACCATAGAATAAAAGATTGATTGTCCACAAAGATGAATTACAAGATAGAGGAGGATTGTGGGTCATTTGAGCATCTTTAGGTTAAATATAATACAAAGCAATACTGTGAAAAAATACCAGGAGTACAAACAAGTAGATTATCCAAAGATAGGAGAGGACATCCTACAATACTGGAAAGAAAAAGATATATTCAATAAATCCGTAGCCAACAGAGAAGGAGCGGAAACATTTACTTTTTTTGAAGGTCCACCTTCTGCCAATGGTACTCCCGGAATTCATCATGTAATGGCCAGAACTTTAAAAGATATTTTCTGCCGCTACAAAACCCTCAAAGGTTTTCAGGTAAAAAGAAAAGGTGGATGGGATACGCATGGTCTTCCTGTAGAACTGCAGGTAGAAAAAGAACTTGGGATCACCAAAGAGGATATTGGAAAGAAAATCTCTGTAGAGGAATATAACCAAAAGTGTCGTGAAACTGTCATGCGGTACAAACATGAATGGGATGAACTCACGGAGAAAATTGGCTATTGGGTTGATTTGGATGATCCTTATATCACTTTTGAAGCCAAATACATAGAAAGTCTTTGGAGTTTGTTGAGGAAATTTTATGACAAGGGTTTACTCTATAAAGGCTATACAATTCAGCCATTTTCCCCTGCTGCAGGCACAGGCCTGAGTTCCCACGAACTCAATCAGCCCGGAACGTATAAAGATGTAAAAGACACTTCTGTAACAGCGCAATTTAAGCTTAAAGGGGAAGAAAATACTTACGTTTTAGCCTGGACCACTACTCCTTGGACTTTGCCTTCCAACTCTGCTTTGGCTATAGGTGAGAATTTGGATTATGTAAAAGTGAGAACATTTAATCCTTATACCTTCGAGCCGATGACGGCTGTTCTTGCAAAAGCCCGGATGGGTACATATTTTAATCCCAAGGCAAAAGAATTGTCTTTGGGCGATTTCAAAGCAGGAGACAAATTGATTCCTTATGAAATAATCGGGGAATACAAAGGGAAAGAAATGTTGGGATGGGAATATGAGCAATTGTTTCCTATTGCGGGGATCGCATTGCCCCACCCTGCCTTTACTGTCATTTCCGGAGATTATGTCACCACAGAAGATGGTACCGGAATTGTTCACTTGGCCAAAGCTTTTGGTGCAGATGACTTTAGAACATTGCTGCAAAACAATGTGCCCGGAGTTTTTGTGAAAGATGAACTTGAAAACGACATCCCTGTTGTAGATCGCCAAGGCAAGTTCCTCCCTGTCATTGGAGAATACCTGGCTTCAAAAATGAAAGAGCACGGAATCCATGCGCACAAAGAGTTTGGAGCAAATGATTTCTATGTTAAAAATTATATCAATGATGATGAAGATGCCGAGGATTTTAAAACCACTGACATCATCATATCTATCATCTTGAAGAATGAAAACAAGGCCTTTAAGGTCGAAAAATATGAGCACAGTTATCCGCATTGCTGGAGAACAGACAAGCCGATTCTGTATTACCCCTTAGAAAGCTGGTTTATAAAAACCACAGCTTACAAGGACCGCTTGGTGGAATTGAATAAAACCATCAACTGGAAGCCCGAAGCCACTGGAACCGGGCGTTTTGGCAACTGGCTTGAAAATCTGGTTGATTGGAATCTTAGCCGGTCGAGATTTTGGGGTACCCCCTTGCCCATATGGAGAACTGAAGACGGGACAGAAGAGAAATGTATCGGATCAATAGCCGAACTCAATGAGGAAATCAATAAATCCATAGAAAAAGGCTTTATGATAACTTCTCCTTATGAAGGAAAAGAGATAGATCTGCACAGACCCTATGTGGATGATGTGGTACTCGTTTCCTCCAAGGGAGATAAAATGTTCCGGGAACCTGATCTGATTGACGTTTGGTTTGATTCCGGAGCCATGCCTTACGCTCAGTGGCATTATCCCTTCGAAAACGAAGATATTTTCAAAGCCAACTATCCGGCAGATTATATCGCTGAAGGAGTGGATCAGACAAGAGGCTGGTTTTTTACTTTACATGCCATAGCGGGAATGCTATTTGATTCCGTTGCCTTCAAAAATGTGATCGCAAACGGCTTGGTCTTGGATAAAAACGGCAATAAAATGTCCAAGCGGTTGGGCAATGCTGTGGATCCTTTTAAGACACTAAAAGAATATGGTCCTGACGCACTGAGATGGTATATGCTCAGTAATGCGAATCCTTGGGATAATCTCAAATTCAACCTTGAAGGCATAGCGGAAGTACAAAGAAGGTTTTTTGGCACCTTGCAGAATACTTATAATTTCTTTGCCCTTTATGCCAATCTGGATCATTTTGTTTATGATAAATCAAAGGCAGTACCTGTAGCCGATCGTGCAGAACTTGATCAGTGGATCATTTCCAAGCTGCAAACACTGATTGCCGAAGTGGAGTCTGCAATGGATAATTACGATGCCACCAAAGCTACCCGTGCCATCATGAACTTTACTGTAGATCAACTGTCCAACTGGTACGTCCGATTAGCCAGAAAAAGATTCTGGAGAGGTGATATGAACAGCGACAAGCAGGCAGCATACGAGACTTTGTTTGAATGTCTATACAGCCTGACCCAACTGATGTCTTCTTTTGCTCCATTCTATTCTGATTGGCTGTATAAAAATCTGACTGCCTCTTCCAAAAACAGGTTAGAGTCCATACATCTGACAGATTGGGAAGTGGCTGATATAAGTCATATCAACAGAGACTTAGAAGAAAGCATGGAGTTGGCACAAAAAATATCATCCTTGGTCCACTCACTTAGAAAAAATCCCAAAATTGGCATCAAAGTGCGTCAGCCTTTGCAGAGAATTCTGATTCCTGTGCTGAATGAAAAGACAAGAAAGCAGATACAGCATGTGGAGGAACTGATAAAATCAGAAGTGAATATCAAGTCAATAGAGTATATTGATGATGCTTCAGATGTTTTGGTTAAAAGTGTAAAACCGAACCTCCCTGTTTTGGGTAAAAAATTAGGTCCAAAAATGCGGTTGGTGGTTGCAGCCATTAATTCCTGGGGAAAAGAACAGATTTCTGAAATAGAGAAAAACGGGATGATTGCTGTACCGGTAGAGGGTGAAATCATTGAACTTCTTTTGGAAGAAGTATTGATCAGTTCCCAAGATATTCCCGGATGGTCTGTAGCCTCTGATCAGGGTATGACTGTCGCGCTTGATGTGACTCTGACTGACGAGCTCCGGCAGGAAGGTATAGCCCGTGATCTTGTAAACAGAATTCAAAATCTCAGAAAGGATATGGGATTGGATGTACAGGATAAAATAAATATCAGAATTGCCAAGCACGATGACTTGGTCAATGCTGCTTTGAAAAATTTTGCCAAATATATCCAAACCGAAACCCAAGCAGTCACGTTGGAGGTGCATGATTCTCTGACAGATGCTACAGTTTTGGACATGGATGACTTCGAACTTGTAGTAAAGGTTGAAAAAGCTTAATATAAACAACTAACCACGCCACGGAGAGGAGATTTCGTAAAATATCTTTTAAACCTGGCCTTGAATTGATATCGATGAAATATTTGAAATATTTTGGTATTGCACTATTGGTTATCATCATTGACCAAGCTGTAAAAATGATCGTCCATTACCAAATGGATTTTGGAACCCCCGGGCAGATAAAAGTCTTTGGAGATTGGTTCAAGTTACATTACACCACTAACCCAGGAATGGCCTTTGGAATGCAGATCGGTTCTGAATATGGGAAGTTAATCTTAACCTCTTTCCGTTTGGTTGCAATGTTCGGAATTGGATATTACTTATACCATATTATCAAAAAACAAATGCATGTCGGTTATATCATTTGTATTTCGATGATTTTGGGTGGGGCTATCGGTAACTTGGTAGATAGTATTTTTTATGGTGTTTGGTTCGGTAATGCACCCTATAATGCTCCAAGTCCCTGGTTTCATGGTCAGGTGATTGATATGTTTTATATCGATATTTGGGAAGGTTATATTGCGGATTGGGTTCCATTGTGGGGCGGAAGTTATACGGCATTATGGCCTATTTTCAATATCGCTGATGCCTCCATATTTGTTGGCGTTGCAATTATTTTGATTTTCCAAGGGAGATTTTTCCAAGAAGAGGTAATTGCAAAAACGGAAAAAGAGGAAGAAGATGAGATACAAAAACAATTTATTGCAGGTGAGGAAACAGAGTAATTGAAATTTTCAATTACTCTGTTTGATTTTTGGTGTTATCAATATCCATTTAGTAATGGGCATCAGATAAAATTTAACTAGTCAACGAACAATAATCCGATTCCAGCTGACTTCAATTTTTGATTATAATCAGGAATAGCGGTATTCAGGATTCTTTCTCCTTCGGCTTTTAAAACCAACCATTCCTTGGTCAGTTCTTCATAGCGATCCCTTGATCCTTGATTTACTTTTGGAATTTCACTTTCTGTCTGATTGATCAGGAACAGATAATTGGCAGTAAACTTATTGGGGAAATTTTCCACATCATCATAGGCAAGGGATTTTCGCTGTACCATATCCTCATCCCAAGCCTTCATTTCTTTGAGTAATTGCTGACCTGCCTCGGCAAGTGCCTGACGACTTGAATCTCCTTTGATTCTTTCCAAGAAACCTTTCAGCTGCTGCTGGTAATCCATGGCTTTATTGACCATGTTATGCATCATGGTCAGTTCCTTTTCCATAGTCAGCATAAAGTTGTGGTACTCCACATAAGTATTCTGATCCGTTTCGAACAATGGATTAACAATCACCTTTGCTTTGACTTGGGAATCACCAAAATCAGTTTTAAGATGCAGGGTATATTCTCCGGGAACTACCTTATGACCTCTAAAGCTTGATTCAATATAAGCTATTGGAATACCCGGCATCGTAGGATAACGCATATCCCAAACAAACCGGTTAATCCCTTTTTTAACGGGCAAAACAGGTTCAGGTGAAGGTCCACCGGCATAAGCCTGAAATTTTGGATCGGCTTTACTTGAAATCGTGCGTACCAATTCCCCATTGCTATCTCTGATTTCCAAATTGATCGCAGTTGAGTCCGTAACATTTTCCGGCAGATGATAGTAGAGCACGACCCCATTAGCAGGATTTACACCACTAAGAAGATTGGTTCCAGTAGCGGAATTGCTGTTCATGGCTGAATTCCAACTTCCGATTATGGCATCATCAGGGGTATACAACAATGGTTTTTCAACGTTAGCTTTCAATTCTCTCACCACATTCAGATCATCCAAAATCCAATAAGAACGGCCGGCAGTTGCCACTACCAGATCACCATGGGCAAGCTTGAGATCAGTTATTGGGGTCACTGGAAGGTTAAGTTGAAATGATTCCCAGCTGTTTCCGCCATTTCTGGAAATATAAATACCTGTTTCTGTACCTGCATAGAGCAGCCCTTTGACCTTATCGTCTTCTCTTACCACTCTGGTAAAAGCACCATAAGGAATGCCTTTGCTGATATTGGTCCAAGTTTTTCCATAATCCGTGGTCTTGTAAATGGCCGGCGTATAGTCATTGAACTTATACCTTGTCGTTGCAATATAGGCTGTAGCAGGATCATAAGGGGAAACCTCAATGGCATTGACCAAGGTTTCAGCCATTCCTTTGGGAGTGACATTGGTCCAGGTTTCTCCTCCGTCTAGGGTCAAATGGACCAAACCATCATCACTGCCGGTCCAAAAGACTCCTTTTTCATGTGGGGACTCCATGATGTAAGCAATAGTTCCATAGTTTTCTGCTCCTACCGCCTCATTGGTGTAAGGTCCCCCACCTTTCCCCTGTTTTTCTTTTTCATTTCTGGTCAGATCAGGCGAAATAACTTCCCAAGAGTTACCCATATCCTGGGTTTTGAGCACATGTTGTGCGGTATGGTAAAAAGTATTGGGTTCATGCTGAGACCAAATAATCGGTGCATTCCAATTGAAACGGTATTTCATATCAGAAGCATCCCTACCCAAGTATTGAATGGGTGCTATCATGATATTGGTAGAGGCATTTGATTTCGTATCGAGTACTTCGATCGTACCCAGATAACTTCCCCCCAATACATATCTTGGATTATCGGGATCAAAAGCCAAAAAGGCTGATTCACCTCCAGCAGAATAATTCCAATGCTCCTGGGTTATGCTTCCTCTTCCTAAAGCAAGACTATTGATGACCAAGGAAGTATTGTCCTGCTGTCCACCATAGATGCGATAAGGAAATTGGTTATCAGTATTGATTCGGTACATCTGAGCGGTGGGCATATTGTCCTGTCTGGACCAAGTCTTGGCAC
This sequence comes from uncultured Aquiflexum sp., assembly GCA_964559905.1. Taxonomy (GTDB): domain Bacteria; phylum Bacteroidota; class Bacteroidia; order Cytophagales; family Cyclobacteriaceae; genus Aquiflexum. The sequence continues at coordinate 30,306 of CAZLJT010000001.1, read as the reverse complement.
CATTAAATGAGATTGCAGCACCGCCATCATCTGCCATAACCATATTTTTGGGGTTGTTGGGGTTTATCCAGAGGTCATGATAATCTCCATGTGCACGAGGCAATACTTCCCAGGTTTTTCCTCCATCAATGGAACGAAGGGCAGGAGCACTCAGGACATATAACGTGTGTTCGGCATGTGGGTCAGGAAATAACTCTATGTAATACCAAGCACGTTGTACCAATCGGTTATCACTGCTGACTTTTGACCAAGAATCTCCCCCGTTTTCTGAAACAAATAGGCCTCCCTTCCTTTTTTCTGAATCACTCTCGATAAGGGCATATACTTTATTTGAGTTAGCTCTGGAAACCGCAATGGCCATTTTTCCCATTTCTTTGGGTAAACCTGATTCCATTTTCTTCCAGGTTTTTCCGGCATCTACAGATTTGTACAAGCCACTTCCAGGACCACCGCTGATGACCTTCCATGGCAATCTTTGATGCTCCCACATGGCGGCATAAAGCACATCAGGAAAATTCATGTCCATGGATAGTTCCACAGCACCTGATTTATCATCTACAAACAAGACCTTTTCCCAAGTCTCACCCCGATCTATGGATTTGTAAACACCCCGGTCCGGATTTGGGGCATGTAAAGCCCCCTGTGCGGCAACATAGACGATATCCGGATTTTCAGGGTGAATGATAATGCGGGAAATATGCTGTGTTTTTTCCAATCCCAACTTTTTCCAAGTGGCACCAGCATCGGTGGATTTGTATACCCCATCTCCATAGGATGTCATAACACCCCGAGGGGCATGTTCTCCCATTCCCACAAAAACTATCCTGGGATGGCTTTCCGATACAGCAATTGCCCCTACGGAACCAGTCGTAAAATAACCATCAGAAATGTTTTGCCAAAGCTGTCCCGCATCAGAGGTTTTCCAAACACCTCCGCCAGTAGTACCCATATAATAGGTCAAGGGATCTCCCACTACCCCCGAGGCAGTTACAGACCTACCTCCGCGGAAAGGGCCAATGTTTCGGTATTTAAGTGGAATGGTACTTTGCTGAAGATCTTGGGCAGATAATGAAACTGCTCCAAGAAAAAGGAAAAAGATAAATATTTTTCTCATAATTTTTTAATAGTTGAAGAGGCTTTCAAGATAGAAAAAAATCCGTCGGTTTTGATTTCGCTTGTGTAAAAGGAGGGAGGGAGGGATGAAGGATAAAGGTAGAAGGATGAAGTTTGAAATTTCGTGAAAGATTAAGTTGGGGAAGATGTCTATTTATTTATTCTTGGTTTCCTGATACTCAGGGCAAGCTTTGGCTCTTAGCTCTTTTTAATGGATTCTCAGGTATTCTGGCTCCAATCTAAAAAGCCCTAACCTCTCCATCTTCCTCAATATGCTTAATGCCTTTGACTATGATTTCCTGAAGATTATCTTCATTACCGGAGGTCTCTCCCGTAATCACTCCGGTAAAGGAAAGTATATGATTTATCTTACAGCCTTTTTTACGCAGCTTTTCAGCAATGTCCTGAATATTTTTAATTTCGCTGTCCTCAACGGAAGCAATAAATTTTATAGGATCGTTTGCCATTTGTTTATTTATTTAAGTTTCTTAGATTTTCCATCAACAGGATTAAAATTCAGAATTTTCCATAGATTTAGATCCAACATCTACAAATATCCAATCCCGAAAAATACAGGATAAGTCATCCATAAACATCTAATTTCAACCAATTCCTAATACTGAAAAAAGCAGATAATATTACTAAACGAACTCTCTACTGAGGACACTGAACCAATCCAGCACCCACATCACTGACGGGTAGGTTTAGAGGGCGTGCAGTATTGATCAATTCCTGCCAAATTTGTGTAGGTGTAGCCGATGGATTTTTTTCCCATAATTGGGCAGCTACTCCGGAGACAAAAGGAGTTGCCATACTTGTACCACTCAGCGTGGCATAAATCTGTGGGGATTTATAAGCACTCAATACCCCCACACCTGGTCCGGCAATGTTAACCTCGCCTCCATTCGGGTTGATCCCACCACAAGAGAAATCAGCCACTTTCAAAAACCTGTCAACGGCTGCCACCGCCATAATGGACGGACAATTAGCGGGATGCCCCACGGGATTAATTACACCACTAGATCTTCTACTTTCGTTACCTGCTGCAGCTATGATTAAAGTACCCTTATTCAGCGCATTCTTGGCAATATCTTCATAAATTCTGGAATGAGACTGTCCCGGACGGGTAGGTGCACCCAAAGACATTGAAATGATTTTGCAGCCATTGGTCATTGCCCAGTCCATTCCGGCCAAGATCCCACTATCAGAACCTGAACCCGCATTGGAAAGTACTTTGCCAATAAAAATATTTGATTCATGGGATATCCCGTATCTAACCCCATTTGAACCACGGATACCTCCTGAGGCATTTCCTGTACAGTGCGTACCGTGCCCATTGAGGTCATTGACATCCTCTCCTGGTATAAAGGATTTGCTGATGATATCCCTGGATTGAAAATCAGGATGAGCCAATAAGAACCCCGTATCCAATATGGCAACGGAGATATTTTTCCCTGTATATGGACTGGTCAATGCCCTGACAGCATGTACACCCCAATAAGCTTGGGCATTATCTGAAAAAGAATCAGGAAGTGTGGGGTTTGGATGAGGATCAGGTTGGTCGGGGATGGGAGATATCGGGGGTCTTCCGATCCCGAATAATCGGCACAGCCATTGCCAAAATCCACCTCCACCTGATGCATTTGCAGCAGTAAGGGCATAAAGATATCGCTCGGGTTCATCGTACAGAAATATGCTTTTGGTTCTCGCAGAACTTGTCAGCACATTGATTTCCTGTTCATGATTTTCATTGATCACTGCCACTCCAAAATTCTCAAAAACAATTCCGTCGGCCTGATCAAATGCTTCTACATAATCTTCTTCGTGGGACTTGTAATCTCTGGATGAAGCAAGTCTGAGAGAGGCCCCTTCAGCACCTTCTTCTATTTCTTTAAATTTTGCGCCGCGGTCAAGCATGACCAAGCGTCTTCCTGTAAATTCCAGTTTCGGATCCTGATCTTCTGATTGGTTTGCCATTGTTTTAGAGTCTAAAAGTGAATGAAAATAAAAACAAAACCAATTTACAAAAAAATATTATTATGTTGATTGTCAAGTGAATAAAATGGAGGAATAAGGTTATATAATTAGATTTTCAATCCAAGTAAAATTTCAATGTTTACAGAGAGATTGCTACGTCGCAGGCTTTACTTATATATAGAAAACTTGAAGTGCTTCTCCAACCAAAGTAAGACAGGCGAAATGACAACATACCCTATCTTCCGTCTTTTTCAACATCGGTCACCTGACATCAAACATCACCCCCCAAACAACCCCTGATACATCTCCTCCAACTTACTCACAGGAATCACTTGAATTTTGTACTTGTTCAGATCGAGACCTTTGATGGCATATTTGGAAACCATGAACCTTTTGAATCCCAATTTTTCTGCTTCTGCAATCCGGTTTTCTATTCTGTGTACAGCCCGTATTTCTCCCCCTAATCCAACTTCTCCTGCAAAACAAAGGTCGGTCGGGACCGGACTGTCCTCATAAGAGGAAACCAAAGAAGCGCATACGGCCAAATCCAAAGCAGGGTCATCTACTTTAAGACCACCGGCCACATTGAGGAATACATCCTGTTGTCCAAGTCTCATTCCGCCTCTTTTCTCCAATACAGCCAAGAGCATATTCAATCTCTTGGCATCATGCCCGGTACTGCTGCGCTGTGGAGTACCATAAGTGGCCGGGCTTACCAGAGATTGAATCTCTATTAATAGGGGCCGGTTTCCTTCCATCATGGCACCTATGGCCACTCCGTTTAAAACTTCTTCTCTTTGGGTCAGAAGTATTTCTGAAGGATTGGCAACCTGCCGCAAACCTTCGGCACGCATTTCATAAATGCCCAATTCATTAGTGGAGCCAAAGCGGTTTTTGGAGGTCCGAAGGATCCTATAAGAAAGATGCCTATCTCCTTCAAACTGCAATACGGTATCCACCATATGCTCCAATACCTTTGGGCCAGCAATAGAACCTTCCTTGGTAATATGACCAATCAAAAATACGGGGGTCCCCGTTTCCTTAGCAAATTTCATCAGTTCAGCCGTACATTCCCTAACTTGGGATACAGAACCTGCTGCAGATTCCACATATTGACTGTGTAAAGTCTGAATAGAATCGATGACCAATAATTCCGGTTGTAGCATTTCTATCTGCTGAAAAATCTGTTGGGTATTGGTTTCAGAAAGTACGTAACAGTTATCAGAATGAAATGCCATCCGCTCTGCCCGCATTTTGATTTGGGCTTCACTTTCCTCTCCTGAAACATACAGCACCTTAACCTGAGGTAATGACAATGCAATCTGCAACATCAGGGTAGATTTTCCAATGCCCGGCTCTCCACCTATCAAAACCAAAGACCCTGGTACGATTCCACCGCCTAAAACCCTATCCAATTCCGCATCATGTGTGACTGTTCTTGGCTGCTCTTCAAAATTGATATCCGTCAAGCGTCTTGGGGTAGCGGCTCTTTTGGATTTGGAACCACTAGTAGATTGCTTCCAATTGCCTTTCCCTACTTCCTCTTTTTGGATAACCTCTTCTACATACGTATTCCATTCCCCACAAGCAGGGCATTTACCTATCCATTTAGGGCTTTGGGCGCCGCAGTTTTGGCAGAAAAAGGTGGTTTTTGTTTTAGCCATTGGGGAAGATTTGAGACATGAGACTCAAGACATAAGACTTGGATTATTGTGGATTGAAAATAGTTCTAAATAGTATATTCAATAGTGATTTTTAGGCAAGCATAAGGTGTCAATAGAAGTAATTTCATTTTAGGAATTAGAGATTAATTCTTTTCGAAAAATCCATCTCAAATCTCATGTCTAGCGTCTAAATTCTAATTAATGCGCTTGCAGCCAGTCACTTCCTATCCCTACTTCCACCACCAGGGGAACCTCGATGGTGACGGCATTGGACATGAGTTTGGGAATTTCTTTTTGAAGCAATTCCACCTCATCTTTGTGCGCATCAAAAACCAATTCATCGTGAACCTGTAGGATCATTTTAGATTTCAGGTTTTGTTTTTTCATCCACTCATAGACATGAATCATGGCTACCTTAATCATATCGGCAGCGGAACCTTGAATGGGGGCATTGATGGCGTTCCGCTCCGCAAAGCCCCGCATAGTCTGATTGCGGCTGTTGATATCACGGAGATATCGACGACGTCCAAGGATGGTTTCGACAAATTCGTTTTTCCTTGCTTTTTCGATGGCATTGTCCATATATTCTTTGACAGCCGGAAATTCTTTGAAATAAGCATCGATGATCTCTTTTGCTTCTGTCCTGGAAATGCTAAGGCGTTGGGAAAGTCCAAATGCCGAGATGCCATAGATGATACCAAAGTTGGCCGTTTTGGCTTTTCTCCTCATATCAGAAGTCACTTCTTCCAAAGGAACCTGAAATATTTTTGCCGCAGTGGTGGCATGGATATCCCTATCGTTTTTGAAAGCTTCAATCATGGATTCATCCTGTGAAAATGCAGCCATGATGCGCAATTCTATCTGAGAATAATCCGCTGCCAACAATACATGATTATCATCTCTCGGAACAAATGCTTTTCTAATTTCCCTCCCTCTTGCAGTTCGAATGGGGATATTCTGTAGGTTGGGATTGATGGAGGAAAGCCTCCCTGTGGCAGCTACAAACTGATTGTAGGTAGTATGTACCCTTCCTGTTTTGGGATTGATCATCGTAGGCAAGGCATCCACATAGGTGGACTTGAGCTTCACCATCTGACGATATTCCAGAATAGCATCTGCAATTTCGTGTTCTCCAGCCATTTTGCTCAGCACTTCTTCTCCGGTTGCAAACTGACCTGTTTTGGTTTTTTTTGCTTTTGGATCCAATTGGAGTTTGACAAATAATATTTCTCCTAATTGCTTTGGTGAGGAAAGATTGAATTTCTCTCCTGCAAGTTCATAAACTCTTTTTTCGATTTCTTTGCTTTCCTCATCTAAGAGCACGGACATCTCCGCAAGGCTTTCCGTATCAATCTTCACTCCCTCAAATTCCATATCCGTTAACACCCGAATCAAAGGATTTTCTACTTCATGAAGCAATTTTTCCAATCCATTGCTTTTGATGATGGGGTCAAACTTTTGTTTGAGCTTTAATGTAACGTCTGCATCTTCGGCTGCATAAGCAACTACCTCATCCACCTCCACATCCCGCATATTTCCTTGGTTTTTCCCTTTTTTTCCGATCAGGGACTCAATGGATACCGGTCTGTAATTGAGGTATTGTTGGGCCAACCAATCCATGGAATGCTTACCCTCAGGTTCAATCAGGTAATGTGCCAACATGGTGTCATATAGTTTTCCTTTGACATCCATGCCATAGTTTTTCAAAACCAAAAGGTCATATTTTACATTTTGCCCTATTTTGGTAATGTTTTCATTTTCAAATATTCCCCTAAATAATTCCAGTTTCTGTTTGGCTTCCTCCTGATCGGCAGGAAAAGGAATATAAAATGCTTCCCCGGGAACGTAAGAAAACGACAGTCCTACCAACTCCGCTTCATTGGGATTCAGGGAGGTGGTTTCGGTATCAAAGCAAAATTCATCCTGCAACTCCAAATAACCGATCAATTCCTTGATGGCTTTTTCACCGTCTACTTTATGGTAATCATGAGCAGAAGTCAGGATACTGTCATGTAACTGAATGGCCGGTAAAGGACTTTCCTCCACTACTTCCTCCTCTTTCTCTTTGGATTCTTCAGTACCGGTAAACAGTCCTAATTGTTCACTTACTTTAATTTGAGGCTTTTTGATTTTTTCTCCAAATACCCTTTGTGTCAAAGTACGGAATTCAAGTTCTGCAAAAAGTGCTTTCAGTTTTTCCTCATCAGGTCCGTCGTAACGCAAATCCACTTCATCAAACTCTACCGGCACTTCAATATTGATAGTTGCCAATTCTTTGGAAAGCAACCCTTGTTGGGCAAAGTTCACTACATTTTCTTTCTGCTTGCCTTTAAGTTGATCTGTGTTATTTAAGAGTTCTTCAATAGTACCATATTCTTTGAGAAGTTTTACAGCGGTCTTTTCTCCTATTCCGGGAATTCCAGGAATATTATCCACAGCATCGCCCATCAGTCCAAGAATGTCCCTTACCTGATCGACATGTTCTATATCCCATTTGGCACATACTTCTTTGGGACCCATTATATCAACTCCATTGCCCATAAAAGCAGGCTTATATAAGAAGATGTGGTCTTCTACCAATTGCCCATAATCCTTGTCGGGGGTCATCATGTAGACTTCGAAACTGGTTCTTTCAGCTTTTTTGGCCAGGGTCCCAATAATATCATCCGCTTCGAAACCATCCAGTTCCAAAAGTGGGATACGAAAGGCTTTGACGATTTGCTTTACCCAAGGAATACCTACTTCGATATCTTCTGGCTGTTCTTGACGGTTGGCCTTATAGGCTTCAAACTGTATATGTCTGAAAGTCGGTGCTTTGGTATCAAATGCCACAGCAATATGGGTGGGTCTTTCTTTTTCCAACACTTCCAGGAGGGTATTGGTAAAACCGAGCATAATGCCGGTATTGAGACCCTTGGAATTGATACGGGGGTTTTTGCTGAAGGCAAAGTGGGCCCTGTAGATCAGGGCCATTGCATCCAGGAGGAAAAGTTTCTTATCTCCTTTTGGGGACATGGTATTGCTTCTGTTTATTGGATTAAATTAGATTTTGAAAACTTTGAAAGTCTTCCTGAATGGGCTAAATTACAAATAATAATCCTACCCTGGGACCGAAAATCTAACAAATCCTGTTAAAAAATAACTACCTTAGAATTGCTTTAATCAGCTTTGGTCTGATTATTGGTATTATTATTCTAACATCCTGTTTTTTTTAAACCCAAGGTTTTAAAAAAAATATTAACTAAAACTTAATTGTTCCCATATGAAAAAAATTGCATTATTTCTGTCCCTTATGTTTTTGTTTACAGCGCTAGCGCCGGTTGCTATGGCAAAAGAATCCAAAAAAGATAAAAAAGAACTGACTGTTGAAGAAGAAGCCCGAGTGGCTGAAATAGAAAAGAGAGTTGACGAAATTAAGTCTATGGACTTTTCAGACCTCAGTAGCGAAGAGCGCAAAGAAGTGAAAGAGGAGTTGAGAGAGATGAAAAAAGAGGCCAAAGCACTTGGAGGTGGAGTTTATATTTCCGTAGGGGCCATCATCATCATTTTATTATTGTTGATCCTACTTACTTAATCAAAAAATCGAAATCATTCAGTCAATTTTGACCAAAGCAGAAACCCATCAATAAAAAATCCCCTTCAAAATCTATTTGAAGGGGATTTTTTATGTAAAATGTTCAGTATTTTAATGTATTCTACCATTCATGGCATCCACCAATTCTCTCTTTAATTTCCTTTCTCTTTCAAGGGTATTTTTACGATGCTGTTCAAATTCTTCAATCGTTTCGGCCAGGTCCTTTTTGGCTCGGGATATCACCCTGTGACTTTGGCTATACCTGAATAAAAAGAAAAGAAAAGCAGCAGTCAAAATTCCAACTATGGTCCACATCATGGTAACATAAGCTGATTTATGGATTGCCATTCCCAAAAACTCAAAATTATCCCTAGCCGATTCAGCTATTTCCAATTGTTTATTGGTTTCGGATACTTGCTTTTCCAACTCCCCGATTTTGGATTGCCTTGTACTCAATTCCTGATTAACAGTGACCAATTGATTTTTGAAAACATTGAGAGAATCAAGAACATTGGAACGGATTTTTTCGAGATGAGTCTTTTTGACTACTTTATATTCTTGATAATTGTTGGATATCCTATTGAGATAATCAAATTGACTGGTAATAGTCCCCTCATTGAGTGAACCCGTTTCTGTTGATTCCTGTGCAGAAACCTGAAACCCTAATAAAATTACCAGAAAGAGCGAGATAAGATTTTTTTCCATTTAAATCGATAGTTTTAAATCTAATAGTAATCAATTATTGACTATTCAGAACTTTTGTTGCGAGAGCAATAAATATGCCTGTATAAAATGAGATTAACAAAAATCAGTATCAAAAAAATATACTTTTTGATTGAAATGACTGAAATTGATGGGTTTAAGGATAAAAAATAAAATAAAAATTGGATTTTTTAAATATGATTAAATCAAGAAAAAAGACTTGACCAAATCGGAATCCTATTCTTTAGAAGCATTTTGAAAAAAAATTTGTCAATAAAAGTAAGCGTGTTCGAAAAATAGTCTATTGATATTCCTATTTCATATCTTTTTGATATACAGCAGTTTTTGTATATTTAATTAAATTTTTAAATCAATATTTTAATGGGACTCAAGAATTTCAAAATCTGGGGAATCTTTATGGTGGCCATCATCATTGTGGCTTTCATGCTTTTTCAGCAGTCCAATACCAACAAGAAGGAACTTGACCAACAGGCAATCCGAAATATGGAATTGATCAAAGGAAATTTTCAGGTAGCTTTTCAGTCCTTTATCAACCAAAAGGAGCAGGAGGAAAGGAAGCGCAACTTATTAAAACGCTGTTACAAAAAGGAAAATGGAATTTGGGAAAAGCTTGAAAACTGTAATTATCTTTCATTCGATCAATTTGATACTTTAAATGTGCGGGATATTACTTTTTGGCAGAATAAATTTAAAAAGTCTACAGGTTTAATTTTAAATTTTCCTCAAAACAGCCGGGACACCATCTACATAAACCAACTTTTCTCAAAAATCAAGAAGCAAGAATTCTTTGAATCTGTTTTTTTGGTCGATTCCATGAATTCAATTATTTATCCCAGTTTAGAGATTGGAAAGAAACTACCTCTTTTTGGGAAAGAATTTAAAGAGGTTTATCATTTACCCATAAACAAAGAAAAAATAATCTATAATGATGAAGATCACCTGATTTATTACACCCCGGTGGTGATCGATAAATTCCCTTTTTATATAGTAGGTATCATCAAAACCAACACATTTGAATCTGCCGGTATGAGGGTGGATTTTTCAAACCTCACTATTTTGGTATTCTTGTTAGGACTCATGCTTTTTTCCCTTCCTATCCTGTCCTTTTTGGGTTTAACCAAGGGTGACAAACTTACACGCTTTGGAGTTTTTAGTGTAGGCCTTTCTTTAGTAGGCATCATGGTGATCCTAGGTTTTGGATTTTCATTTTCCAAAAACCACCATCCTTTGACTGACCAAGATCATGAAGTTGCTATGCGTGAAATAAAAGAAAGTATTCAATCCAAACTTTTAGATAAAACCAGTCTATTGGATAATTGGGATACTAATGCTACGAAATTGCTTCCTCAGGTAAATGTCCGACGAGCGAATGATCTGATAAGAATAAACAATCTGGGGGGTATAGAATCAATTTATCAAAATGGAACATTAGACACCCTCAATCAGATCTATAGATCTCTTCAACACCGCATTTATTACTCATATTTTTTGAAACCTTCGGAAAAAATTGAAATTAAAGAATTCAACAAAACGAAATCCGACATCAAGTATATAGGGTCCCACTATTCTCTGGCCAATTCAGAGCAAGAATCTGTCATCAGTAGGTATGATTCTGCTTTAAATCAAGTAGAAGCAATAACATTTTCTTGGGACACCAAGCTGACCAAATACGATACATTGAGGGAATATTTATTTTTTAAAAAAAATGGACTGATCATCAAAAAAAGTGAGCGGATTAAGGTCGCAGCAGACAGCTTATCCCAATTGCTCTCTGCTAAAAAATGGCAGGAGGTAGAAGCCATTATCAATAACAACCTTTCATCAGACCAAGGCCTTCAATGGATGATCCCATTATACCTGGACGGCCATGCATTTAATGGCTACTTGCAGAAAGTTTCGTTTGAAAATCACCATTTTGACCAGGATTTATGGATGATTTATCTCAAAGATGAACACTTGGAGCATGTGTATTCGTCTTTGGTGACGTTCGAAACTACCATTCTTTTACTCTTTTATCTTTTGATGCTCGCACTAATTTCGTTTGCCAACAAGCTGAACAAAACAAAAACCAAAAACAAAACAATCGAGAAATTTGCTTATAACTATTTATATCCGAAAAAATCAAAGTCCAAAAATTTCGAATATTTGATTTGGTTTATGGTTATTTATATTTTCCTTATCATTTACTTTTATCACCTCCCAGATATTAATTTTTTTGGAATTTTCACCATCCTCATTATTACTACTTTTCACTTCAAGGTCATCACTTACATGATGCTAGGGCCAAGATGGCAAAAAAGCAACAGTCGCCTTTCGGCAGAGGAAAACAGGAGGGTTATCAAAAATTCCCGAAATCAAGAAATAAGCAGGTTCATTTGGATAATGGGGATGGTTATTGCCATATCATTTGGGTTTCTGGCAGGACTTATTCCTTATATTTCCTATTTTATTTTGTTCATTTGGGTGATAGGTTCTTCCTATTATACTTTCAAAAAAAGGTTGAAAATCTCGGAAAAAAATGAGGTAAAGATCAAACCGAAAGACGTAACATCGCACGAAAGTCAAGGAAGCCAAAATTCAATGGCAACTAATTGCCATTACACCTACACCAGTTTTTTTATCATGTGGATATTTATGATAGGCTTTGTACCCGGGTATATCATCTATTCCAAAGTCCATCAATTTGAATCCAAAAATTGGGAACCTCAAAAAAAAGCTGAGGATTATAAAGATACTCCTGATGTTTTTTGGAATACCTATGACGAAGTTAGAAGACTCTTTTTTGGAAACCTTACCGATCAAAATGCCTCCCAAGTTAAAGCCTTTATTTATACAGACCGTAGTTTGATGCAACCAAAATTGGCACATTACAAATTAATCGATCTGGGCACGCTGTTAAAACCTATCCAAAAGTTAAAAGAAAGCATGCTATTGGTTATATTCGTGACGATAGTATTTCTTTTGATTCTCGCATTATTTGTTTGGATGGTCTATACGCTCACCAAAAAAATATACTTTTTGGATTTTGAGGGATTTTTATACCATCACCAAAATCCCAATACAGCTACACTCAATCAAAAAGTATTTTTGTGTGGAATTGATTCAGAAAAATTTCCCAAATGGATTCAGAATCTCATAGACCTTGGAAATCATGAAATAACCGATTGCACATCTAACCCTGATTTAAAATGGGGTGAATCAATCACACCCGATCTTGAGGGAAAAAATATCTGGATCATCAAAAATGTCCATTGTCTCCCTGACCTTTTGTTACTGCTGGAAAGATTGCCTCATTTTATCAAAGCGGTTAATGACAATATTTATTTGGTCTTCTCTTCGGGCTATTCTTGGAAACAACTACTCTATCAAATCAAGGACCCGCATCAAAAAATGGTTTTTTCCGAATTGTTCAGTTCTTTTCATTTCGAATATGTACCCATAGAACTTGAGCCTTATCTGAAAGTCAAAACTCCTAACGATGAAAAAGCCAGCATTCTTATCCGGTCAAGAAAGGCATATTTTTATAATATTTGGTCTGAGATGAGCTTCGAAGAGAAAAAAATCTGTTATTATTTCAGTCAGGAAGGATTTTTCAATTTCACCCATAGACCTGTGATCACGGAATTGATCCAAAAGGGTATATTGGGACCAAAGGGAATATTGGATGGGAGCGAATCCTCGGAATTGTTTCCGATATTGTTCGATAAGCACTTTAGGATTTTTATATTGGGTAATGTCACAGAAGAGGAAATCCAAGCCTTCAAAAGGGATGAGGAAAAGTATGGCAACGCAAGTTCAATTCAAATAGCTGTTTTCAGTTTCATCCTGTTGTCGGTAGCTTTGATCAGCTATTTTGACAAAAATTTCCTGGATCAAGCGTCAACTTTTGTTGCAGGTATTTCCGGTGCATTGGGAGGTATTTATTCATTGATAAGAAATTCACTCCTATCAACTGGAAAGAGTAAGAGTTAAAAAGTCAATTAACATTTTAAAATCATATAAATGACCTTCTCTTAATATGGGTACTGAGGCAACTAAAGTTGGCTAAAAAAATTATTACTATAACAATGCTTCAATTAGCTGATATATTCTTTACCGTTTTTCATACGCTTTTGATCCTTTTTAATCTGTTTGCCTGGATCTGGAAACCATTAAGAAAATGGCATTTTGCAACTATCTCTCTGACATTGGCTTCTTGGGTAATTTTGGGGATCTGGTATGGTTGGGGATATTGTCCTTTGACTGACTGGCATTGGGACGTGTTAAGGAATTTGGGCAGAACAGACCTTCCAAATTCCTACATTACCTTTATCATCAAAAGACTGTCCGGATTGGATCTTGATCCAAATATGGTGGATACCATGACATTATCACTGGCATTGTTGGCTTTCCTCATTTCTATAAAAGTAAATTTTCTGCCCATAAAAAAATCCTGAATAATTCAACCTGTAAATCCTTTCATGACTTGCAGCAGTTCACGTTTGGTCATCACTCCCCCTTTTCTCCAGAGAATTTTACCCTTTTTGAAAAGAATGTAATGGGGAATTGACCTCACCCCAAATTGAAGGCTGACCTGTGGATTTCGATCCACATTCAGTTTATAAAGCTTGATTTTACCGGCCAATTCACCAACAACCTGCTCCAAAACGGGGTTCATTGTCTGGCATGGGCCACACCAATCCGCATAGAAATCCACCAGAATAGCTTCATCTGATTGCTGCACAATTTCTTTGAATTTTTTCTTTGCCATAAAAAACCTAGTATCCTCTTTGACAATTTAATCCCCCAAATAGTTCTGTCACTTTAATCACAAAAAAAGCCTGCTTCCTAAGATGCAGGCTTCATAATCTCAATGATTTGAGTGCTATTAATTACTTGGATTTTGTGTAGGAAGCTGTATTCCCAATTTGGCCAATACCAATTCAGTGAATTTGTCTTCGTCTTTGGTGTACAACAAGATTGGAGATTGACCAGCTGACTCCGAGAAAACATGGGTGTAGTTGTTCTCTGCTGCTACAGCATTGATGGCGTTGAATACCTTCTGCTGTACTGGCTCCAATAATTCGCCGAGTTTCCTTTGATAAGAAGTCTGGGCATCTTGCTCATACTTTTGCAGTTCCTGCTGCAACTTTTGAAGCTCTTGTTCTTTCGCTGCTCTTGCATCCTCAGTCATAGTTGGGGCTGCCTGCTGGTATGCCTGAACCTTTCTTTGGAAATCCTGGGCCTTGGTCTGGATATTGGTCTGCAACTGGGATTGATAATCCTGAATGTCGGCGGCAATTTGCTCCATTTCCGGCATCAGATCCATCAATAACTCCACATTGGTATAGCCAATTTTCAATTCTTGGGCTTGGGCTACAAATCCCACGCAAAACAAAGCTATTGCGGAAAGGATAACTTTAATTTTCATCATTTTGTTCTTATTTAATTTACTTGTTTTCTAATCCTAATTCTTCCAAAACAAATTCCGAATAGTCATGTCTTGGATCTGTATAAATCATTAATGGGCCTGCTGCTTTGTCAAACAACATGGCCAGGTTATTCCTCTTACATACGCGGTCGATAGCATCGTATATTTTGGATTGAAGTGGTTGAAGCAATTCAGCCTGTTTTTGGTAATACTGACCATTGATTCCAAATACTCTGTTATTAAACGCAACTGCTTCTTTTTGTTTTTCTTTGATGGCATCTAATTTAGCCTGATACATTTCCTCTGTCAGTAATACTTCCTCTGCCTGAAGACTTGCATACATATCCTTTATTTCTTTCTCCAATTCCTGTGCCTCTTTTTTCCATTGGGTGCTCAGTGCCTCTAATTCAGATTGAACTACTTTATAATCAGGATGCTTGTTCAAGAGAAATTCTGAGTCTATGTATCCAAACTTTTGAGCCTTTAACGGATTTTCAATGAATGCAGTGCTACATAGAAGAAGCAAAAATAATAATATATTCCGTCTTTCCATCTTTATCTAAATTGTTGACCAATGGTAAAATGGAATTGAGCACCGCTTGGTTCCGTCCTACCTGGAATCGGATCAAATCCGTATCCCCAATCCAGTCCCAATAGACCAAATGCAGGCATGAAAATTCTGGCACCAAAACCTGCTGACTTCTTGAGATTGTAGGGATTAAACTCCGCATAAGAACCCCAGTTGTTTCCTGCCTCAGCAAAGGTCAAGAGGAATATAGTAGCTGATGGATTCGGAGAAACCAAGAATCTTAATTCCATTACATATTTATTGTATACGATACCACCATATCCTTCGGTTGAATTTGGATCATTTCTGGTATCTCTACCAGGCGTAATGGTTTGGTTTTCATAACCTCTAAGACCAATGATTTCCTGACCCAATGCAAAATTGTTCATATTCATCCCATCTCCGCCCATCACAAACCTTTCCAATGGAATAATTCCTATTCTGTCTCCATACGAACCGAGGAAACCCATATGTGCCCTGGCGCTTGCCACAAATTTAGATGAACCAAAGAGCGGTGAAAAGAAAGATGCATCAAACATCCACTTATGATACTCCAACCATTTGAATTTTTCTTCATCAGGCGATTCTCTGTCTATGTTTGGGTTTAAGGATGCATAAGGTGGAGTGAGTGAAGTCACCAATGAAATATTTGAACCTTGTCTGGGATAAATTGGATTGTCAATATTGTTTCTGGCAATCGTTGTATTCAGGGCTATACTGTTCAACCTACCACTTGGGAAACTCAAACCAAAGGATCTTCCGAACTCCAAAAATTCATAATTTTGATAGGTAAGTGCAGTACTTACCAAAAAATAATCATCAGGCCATGTTACTCTTTTTGAAAGACCAATGGTAGCACCTGTAATTTTGAAAAATCCGATTTCCTGGCCTGGATTGGTTCTATTCTGGAAATCCAACTGCCTCTGAACAGAGCGATTTAAGCTAAAACTCAGCGCATTTGGTTTTCTACCTCCAAACCAAGGTTCAGTAAGGGAAATGCTATAATTCTGGAAAGAACGACCATTGGCCTGTACCCTAAGTGATAGTCTTTGACCATCGCCTACCGGGAGTGGCCTCCATTTCTCGAAATTTCCGATATTCTTAAGAGAGAAGTTGTTGAATACCAAGCCTACTGTTCCCACAAAACCGAAGAATCCACCCCATCCTCCAGAAAGTTCAATCTGATCATTCGGCCGTTCCTCAAGCTTGAAAGTTATATCGACTGTTGCATCCTCATAATTGGGCCTCATGTCAGGCTCGATATTTTCAGGATTGAAATAGCCTAGTTGGGACAGTTCCCTTATAGTTCTTACCAAAAGACTTCTGTTGAATTTTTGACCAGGTAAAATTCTGATTTCACGCATTACCACGTGGTCTGAAGTTCTTTCATTGCCCTGTATTGATACAGAATTAACTGTCACTTGCGGTCCTTCAAAAATCCTCATCTCAATATCTATGGAATCACCTTGGACCTGGATTTCCACTGGGTCTATCTGAAAGAAAAGGTAACCGTTATCCTGGTAAAGAGAACTGACATCATCGCCTCTTTGGGGATCATAATTCAATCTTTTTTCCAGTTTTTCCTTATTGTAAACATCTCCTTTTTGAATTCCCAACCTTGCCAACAAAACCGGGGCTTGGTGAAGGTAATTCCCAACAAAAGTGATGTTCCTGTAATAATATTTATTCCCCTCTTCAAGAGCAATGTCAACATTGACAGTATTGTTCGAAAATCTATAGACTGAATCATCAAGGATTTCAGCATCTCTGTAGCCCTTTGAATTGTAATATGCTATTACACTTTCTTTGTCCTCTTTAAAATCTTTTGCGACAAATTTCGATCCACTGAAAAAATTAAGTTTGAAATTTTTATTGATATATTCTTTTACCTTTTCATCAGATACAGGATTGCGGTACAATACTGCTTCCTTCGCTGATTGGGGGGTGGTATTGGTGATCCTGGAACTTACATCTCTCGCAAAATGCATTCTGGGATGCTCTTTGGTTCCCTTTAGTTTGCCTTTAACTTTGCTGTCGGGAATTTCTTCATTCCCATAGATTTTTACTTCATTGATCTTGACTTTGGTGTTCTGGACAATGTCAAATCTTAACTTAACGCTGTTCGGAAGGGTAGTATCCCTTTCCTGAACGACTTTCACTTCAGTATTCAGGTATCCCTTGTCCATGAAATACTGCTTGATATTGCGTTCAGAGGTATTCAGAACGTCATCTCTGACAACTCTTCCCCTGATTTTAATTTTTTCTTTTAGTTCTCCTTCTTGGGTTTTGTTGACTCCGCTGAATTCTACTCTGCTGAATCTCGGTCTTTCAGTCAATTCAAGAAGTAAGTAAATATCATCTCCTTGAATTTTAGTAACCAAAATCTTCACGTCACCAATAATACCTTGTCCCCAAAGACGCTTCAATGCATTGGATATATTATCACCCGGTACGGAAATGACATCATCCACTCTCAGTCCGGACAAAGAAATGATAGCCACCTCATCAAGGGTAGCCAAACCAACGGCTTTTATTTCTGCAATCCTGTATTTTGCTGGTTTGGAATAATTCAATTCTAAAATATCCACAGGCCTTGATGGCGTATAGCGGCTTTGCCCCAAACGAATCTGGGCCTGGACGCTACCTGCCAAAATCAGGAGGCAAAGGATACTGATAATTTTTTTCATCAAAATCATGTTTTAATCTGAGCACCTGTTTTACCAAAGCGCCTTTCTCTTTTCTGATAATCAAGAATGGCTTCTATCAAATGCTCTTTTCTGAAATCCGGCCATAATACCTCTGTGAAATACAGTTCAGTATAGGCCAATTGCCATAGGAGAAAATTACTGATTCTAATTTCTCCACTGGTCCTGATCAATAATTCAGGATCTGGAATATCTTTGGTATTCAAATTCGCAGAAATTACTTCCTGCGATATATTTTCAATACTTAATTCTTTGTCCACTACTTTTTTGACAATGGCTTTAAATGCCTCCTCAATTTCCCATCTACCGCTATAGCTGATTGCCAATACAACAGTAAGACCGGTATTCTTTGCAGTCAGTTCCTTAGTTTCCTGCAGTTTTTTGTGGCATCCATGAGGAAGGCTTGGTAAGTGCCCAATGGTCATCAGCCTGATGTTGTTTTCCATCATATTAGGAACTTCTTTGGTGATCGTATCCACCAATAGTTCCATTAAGGCATTAATTTCATCCTGAGGCCTAGACCAGTTCTCTGTGGAAAAAGCATATAAAGTCAGGTATTTGAGACCTAATTCTGCAGCCCCTTCAATAGTCTCCCTCACTGCGGTAATGGCATTTTTATGCCCAAAAATTCTCATAGCACCCTTTTTCTGGGCCCAACGGCCGTTGCCATCCATGATAACTGCTATGTGTTGGGGGATTTTATTTTTATCTAGTAATTCCTTCATTTCTTATCCAAAAGAAAGCACATTCGCTTTTGGAGGTACAAAAATGCTATTTCTTTTTCAATATTCTACTGTTATGACCAATTTAATAAGCATAACATTTCACCGAACTGAAGGAATAGCTGATAGTAATTCCTAAAAAATAATACCAGTCTTTGTCACTATAATTCCCATAGTTATAACCTGACGGGGTATTTGAATTGTTGGGATCGGGAAAGCGGGAAATAATTGATTCTTCTCCATAGAGTTTATCGAGTCCATCGGTGAAGGTTGCCCGAGCGCCAAACTCTGCCGCCAAAATCCATTTTTTGGTTAATTTGTATTTGACACCTATTCCAAAAGGGATTACAGGTGTTCCTACAGTATAGCCATCAGGATTGGGATCATCTTCAAATTTTCTGCCATTTCCAACAAATCCAGCAAAACCTAAACCCAAGAAACCATAGGGAGAAAACCTGAACTGCGATTGCGGATGGGTATAATCCAGAAAATGATACTCCATTACCGCAGATATCTCAAAAAGAGAACCGCTGAATCCGGCATTCCTGAAAGCGGCAACCGGATCTATGGGTCTTACACTGTCTGCTGCGTTGAGCCTTGCAAAGGAAACACCTCCTCTGAAGGTCCAAACATTGTCAAAATTTCGTCTGCCAAATAACGTCCCTTGAATTCCAATCTGCCCTGGATCTAATCTTCTGACGATATCTCCAGAGTAGGTTGCTATTCCCAAACCGCCACCGAATTCATATTTTTGAGCAACTGCCTTTTGGGTATTAATTGTAAGAGACAGAACCAAAACAAATAAAAGGGTGGATACCCGGAAATTTTTCTTTTTCAAGACGTTGCAATTTATGAAGTACTAAACGATTTAAAAACCCCTTTTAGTATTTGCAGGGTTAATTTTTGTTAATGGAATCCAACTCAATATAAGTATAAATGAGATTAAACTTTAATTTATGATTCCGGGCAATTAATAGATTTGGTTTGATTTCAATTCCTCATGTCAAAGCCCCAATTTAGCTTTTGCCTTAAGGTATCAAAATAACTGTAATCTGCGAATTTGACTAATTTGGCTGAGAATTCAGCTTTTTTTACACTTAATTTTACAGAGGCATCGATGGCTACAGACCTCGAGTCCAAGGATATCAGGAATTTTTCACTTCTTCCCTCTATTTCAAAACTGATTTCACTCTCATCAGATACAACGATAGGCCTCACGTTAAGATTGTGGGGGCTCACAGGAGTTATTACAAAATTCCTTGCCCCGGGTGTGATTAAAGGTCCGCCACAACTCAATGAATATCCTGTAGAGCCAGTCGGTGTGGATACAATAAGGCCATCAGCCCAATAGCTGTTCAGATATTGGCTATTAATATAAGTGTGGACTGTAATCATAGAGGAGGTATCTCTTTTATGAATGGTGAATTCATTCAGACCAAAATTCAGTCCGTTGAAAAGAGAAGAGTCAGAATCAAGACTCAATAATGACCTCGATTCAATGGAATAAGTTTTTTCAAACAAAGCCGTTATGGTAGATTCGATATTTTCTTTGGAAGCAGTAGCCAAAAAACCCAACCTCCCTGTGTTGATCCCTAAAATCGGAATTTCTTTTTTGCCCACCAGACAAACTGCATCCAGTAGAGTACCATCGCCTCCTACTGAAAAGAGAAAGTCAATGGCACTTAAAGAAGACTTTTTCGGAAGGACATCAAAATCATTTGTAACGAAAGCTATTTTTTTGAGAGATTTTGAAAATGAATCAGTAAGGGAAACATTTACCTTTTTGGATTCAAGAATTTTAAACAATTGCTCAATATGGGGGATAAATTCTTTTTGAAAACCTATCCCATGTATGGTAATGTTCATCCTGGATTTGTTGTTATATCTGCAAAAATCGAAGCAGGTTATCTATTCTCTCCTGCTCACCATTTCCTGACTCTTCTTCTTGGTAATGGTCAATGATTCGGTATCCGAATCTTTCCAATGTTGCCTTGATATGCCTCACCTCTGATTTATCTAATTTCAGCGTAACTTTTATTTTGCTTTCATCCAATGGATCGCTAGAAATAAAACTACTTAGAATTTTGGCGTTTTCGGATTCCACTATCCTTGAAATTTCAAAAAGACTGTAATCTGTCATGAACATGGAGAGAATCAAAACTGCTCCTTGAGACTGAATGGAAAGAGAACCTGCAAATGCCCCTATTGCATCCTCCATCGTAACCACCCCCAAATAATTATTTTCCCTATCGATGACCGCGACCATATTGGTTTGATTTTCGGAGGCCACTTTGATGACATCGTAAATATGCTTGTCCTGATAAACAAAGCATGAAATAAATTTTAGTTCAAGTTTACTGATTAGAAGTTCGGGATTATTTATAGTATATATCAATTCTTCAGTAACAAAACCGAGGAACCTGTTTTTTTCTACTACAGGCAACATATTGGTTCTGATTTCCTCCATCCAGGTCAATGCCATTTTTGCTTTGTCCTTTGGTTTTAAGGGTGGAATGAGATTGTTGATAAATTCGTATGCCTGCATGGTTTAAATATATTAAATTGATTCCGAATAATAAAACGTTAACCATTCACGGTAGTTTGGAGATACCGTGGATTAAACCAAATTTTCTTTAATAGGATTATCCATTGAATCACCAATCTTACAAAAGTTTATCCAATTCCTGATAATCTCTTTGCCATATTGGGTAAGTACTGCCTCAGGGTGATATTGAATTCCCACTATTGGGAAATGACAGTGAACCATCGCCATAATTTGACCTTCTTTTGTTTCCAACAATTTCTTCAAAGAATCCGGAATTCCTCTAATTTCCAAGGAATGATATCTCGTCACCTCAAAAGATTCAGGAATTCCTTTCAACAAATCATGGTCATTTACTTGATGGACCAAATGGACTTTTCCGTGTACCGGTTTTTGACATTTTTCCAGTTTCCCACCGAAGTATACCCCAATAGCCTGATGCCCCAAACAAATTCCCAAAACAGGAATTTTGTCATGGTAATAATCCAAAATCCGCATCAAATTACCAGCTCTAAATGGGGTTTCGGGACCTGGAGATAAAATCAGACCTGCCCAATCCTGCTGTATGATTTCTTCCAGTTCTACATCATTCCGGAATATTGACAACTCCAAACCTGATTGTTTGAAATAATCCGCCAAGATGTGCGAAAATGAATCAAAATTATCTATCAACAACACCATCTGCTGCTAACTTTACCAGTTCCTGTATACCCGCAATGGTATCTTTGATGATTGGCGTAAACTGATCCAAATACATAATGACGAAAGGAGCGATAGGTTCGACATAACTGTATGACTTTGAATCTTCTATCCAATCCTTTGGGACAGAAAACTCAAAAGAATTGGCAACCCATAGAAAAAGACTCAAAATAAAGGCTGTTTTAAAAATTCCAATTATCCCACCTGCAACACTGTCCACAGAACCCAAAATGGTAAAATCCAATGTTTTTTTCACCAAATAGGCCAAGCCTCTGATGATTAATATCACACCAAGAAATATCATCAGGAAAGCCACAAAGGGTAGAAAAAAAGTAAGCTGATCCACCCTTTCTGCCAGTATGGTCGTCCCCCAATCCATAAAATGAAAAGCAAGGATAATTGCAATGACAAAAGCAACAATGGATAGGATGCTGATAAACAATCCCTGCTTGTAACCGCTATAGGCCCCAATAGCCAAAAATATGATAATGATCAGATCCAGCATGCTTTAATATAATCATCCCAACAAGGCTTTTACCTTTTGGGAAATGGCCTTGCCGTCTGCTTTTCCGGCCAATTCCTTGGTAGCTACGCCCATAACTTTTCCCATGTCCTTTGGACCTTCGGCACCCACATCGCTTATTATTTTTTTAAGGGCCGCTTCCAGTTCCTCTTCAGTCAATTGCTTGGGCAAAAACTCATTGATGATTTCAAGCTCTGCCATTTCCACGGCATAAAGGTCTTCCCTGTTTTGCTGTTTGTAAATATCGGCTGAATCTTTTCTCTGCTTTGCTGCTTTTGTGAGCAGCTTGAGTTCATCTTCAGAACTGATTTCTCCCTTACTGCCACCTTTGGTTTCTTCCAACAAAATCAAAGACTTAATAGCCCTAAGGGCCCTTAACCTATCCTTGTCCTTGGCCAACATGGCTTTTTTAATTTCACTTTCTACACTTGGCTTTAAACTCATAGTCTTGTTGTTTGTGTTATAGGTGTAAATTTGTAACAAAATTATCTTTTAATTTAGGAAAATGACCAAACTGAGTGTAAATATTAATAAGATAGCCACCCTAAGGAATGCAAGGGGGGCCAATAATCCGGATGTTGTAAAAGTTGCTTTGGACTGTGAAAGGTTTGGCGCACAGGGCATAACTGTGCACCCGAGACCTGATGAAAGACATATCCGTTACCAGGATGTCATTGATCTGTCCAAAGTGGTGACTACCGAATTCAACATTGAAGGATATCCCGACAAGAGATTTATGGAAATCATCCGCTTGGTCCGACCGGCACAGGCCACCTTGGTTCCCGACCCTCCACATGTACTCACCTCCAATAATGGATGGGACACCATCACCCATCAGGAAATGCTCAAGGACATTGTAGCCGAACTACATGAGTCAGGCACCAGGGTTTCCATTTTTATCAATCCGGAGACCAAATATTTTGAGCCCGCCAAAACGACTGGTACTGACCGGGTGGAACTTTATACGGAACCTTATGCAACTCTTTTTCCTAAGGATAGGAATGCCGCAGTCAAACCTTATGTTGAAGTAGCGCTCCTTGCCAGAGAACTGGGCTTAGGCCTCAATGCCGGCCATGACCTGGATCTGCATAATCTTCAGTTCCTGAAAAAAAATATTCCGTTTTTGGATGAAGTATCTATTGGGCATGCGCTGATTTGCGATGCCTTGTATTTTGGATTGGAGAATACTATCCAGATGTATAGGAGGCAGTTGGAGGATTAGGAAGACTTGAGATTTTAGACGTGAGACGTGAGATGCGAGAACCGAGAAATAGTATGGATTTAGGGTTAAAAATGCCGTGGGAATCGCCGAAATAATAGCCCGCTAATTTATTGCCGGGATTACAGATTAGGTTTGAATTCTAAAGTGCCTTAAGCACGGACGATATTAAAAACAATCAAAATTAAATTAGAATCTGCAGATTGGTAGAACAAAAAAGAGAATTTTTTGAAATAGAATATGCTACTCTTTCAAACTATTCCTCCAGGCAAAAGCCAACATAGGCAATTGTTGATAGCTGTTGACGCCGGCTTTGACACCTTGGGTTTTAAGGAAGAGATCATTGGACTTGCGGCTGATTTCGAGATTGAAGGGTTTGATTTTTTGTTGGGCAATCTGAATGGAAACCAAATCATTCCTTATTCCTGTCGGTAAGGTTTTATAAAAAGCTGCAAAATCTTCCTTTGACATCCTGTAAAGGTCATTCATCTGATACCGAAGCAACTTCAGCTGACCTGAATATTGCAGTAAGGGATCGTCTGAATTGGAGCAAATCACCCATCCGATAAAGTTGGCCTCCCCCTCATCCGTTACCCCATAGCTATGTGCCATTTCATGGGCAATGGTAAAAGGCTTTTCCAAAGGATGTAAAGTTGGATCAATATAACTTTCAGCAGTATAGGGAAAATATATGCCCAAAATCCCCATCCTTCTCATAAAGCCCGCTGGATAAAATTGCTTGGTACGTGGTTCCCCTGTAAAATTCAACCCCAATAAAAAAAGATTCTCACGCATATTGGCCCTAACCAGTTTTTCCAAGTCAGGATAATCCATGATACTTTCGATAGCTACCGTATCCTCCTCAATATTGTACCGCAATTGATTCAGAATATTTCTGGTCAGTTGTAGTTCACCCATGAGTTGTTCCTGACTTAGGGGTAGGGGCTTCATCCCGATTTGCTCAAAAATCGGAACACGTTGATAATTGTAACCCCAAAGGATTAAAAAAAGAAACACGAGTGCTCCCAAAGAATTGCTCAAAGACCTGATGGAATATCCCAGTTTATTTTTCCAACCTTCTTTCCTGAAAAGGTGATAAAAATAGATGCCTATAAAAACAAAGACAGAAGCAACAAAAATATAAACTGTCGCAAAAGGCAATTGTGAAATAGTTTTGTCCACTAGATTTCTTATTCCGGGGAATAAAGTCCTGGAATATAATTCTTCTGTTTTATCAGGGTATTTAATGGCAAAATGCCTGACCAGAATGCCGATCAGGCCTAACAACGTCCACGTCCAATTACCACGAAACATCAGATCAAACTCCCTCTGCCTGTACTTCTTTTACTTCCGGCAACATTCTTGTCAAAAGGTTCTGGATACCTGCTTTTAAGGTAACCGTGCTGGAAGGGCAACCCGAACAGCTCCCCTGCAACAATACTTTTACTATCCCATCTTGAAAGCTGTGAAAAACGATGGCGCCGCCATCTTGTTCTACTGCAGGACGGATATATTCATCCAATATTCCCTTGATTTTCTTGACAGTTTCAGAATCATTTTCATCAAAAAGCGGGTCTTTATCAAAATTAAACTGAACGGCTGATTTGCCTGATTCCAGATATTTTTTGATATGATCTCTGATAAAGTCCTGAATTTCTATCCAATCCACATCGCCTTTTTTGGTGACAGTGACAAAATTTGAAGCAATAAAAACCCTTTCAACTGAAGCAAAATTGAACAATTCATGGGCCAAAGGCGAGTTTTCAGTGCTGGCCTGATCTGGATAATCAAAACTCACTCCTTCATCAGCCAACATCAAGTTCACTACAAATTTCAAAGAATTAGGATTGGGGTTTGCCTCAAGGTAAATATGTACGGGTCTTTTTTGTGCTTGTAACATGATAGATCATTTTTTTCAGATACTTACTCCCTTATACCACCAAAGCAAAGGATTAGTTCCTTTTGAAGTTATTTTTGGAGTTTTGTTTTTGCTACTTGGAATAGATAGGTCAATGTAATTTCAATATTGGTTGAATTCATATCAAAAATCCTGTCCTGACTTTCCGGTCTACCAAATTCATAAGAAAACCTAACATCTCCTTCAAGGGTGTTTTTTCCGAATAATTTAGACAATCCTGCGCCCCCCGTCAATCCATACATAAATTTGTTTGGATCATCAGTGGCACCACCATAAGTTGGCAGATTGGTTGGATCTTCAAATTCCCTCAAAACGTCAGTGGCATTAACCATGTAGCCGATATGAGGTCCTATTTTGATATGAAACCTTCCACTATTTCCTGCATAGAAATTTGCTAATAATGGGATTTTTAAGAATTCCAACTCTGTCTGATTGATTTCCCCTTCATCGGACTCCTGAGTATAGCCCAAAGTCAGGTATTGCAATTCAACTTGGACACCGGCATTTTTATTGTTGAAATGTTCCAAAACAAAGGAAAATGTTGGAGCGGATATACCACTTGTTCGTATTGAGGGTCTTCCCAATTCATACAGGTAAGCCATTCTGGATATTGAATATCCAGCCCTTATTCCAAAACTTGTTTGGGCCGAGGTATTACCCAAAGACAAGATCATTAAAATGAAAAAAAGACAAAATCCTTTAAAATACATGCGTAAAATTAAGTTTTGTTGGGGTATTTTGTCCATTGTATTCCGAATAACTCAGCCTCAATTTTTTATAGGTATCAAATAGGTGGCTCTAATAGGTTTTCCATCTATGGTCAATCCCTCCAAAACGACTATTTTCTGACCTTCGGAATCGTTAGTATGGAACTCCAAAGATATTTTTCCTGATTCACTGTCGGTAACCAGGTGAGGATTCCAATATAAGGTCACTCGCTGATCAATTTCAGGAAGTTCCTCTGCTGTGCCGTAATCAAATGGAACGAAATTTCCGCCATAACCAAATCCATCAATAACCAATCTGTTCAATCCAAGAGTATTTTCGGTGAACAAAGGAAGAGATGGAACACCTCCCCGCTTGAGGTAAATGGCTATAATTCCATTTCGACCTAAATCTCCCATCATAGAACTCATTCTGCTGACGACCTCTATTCTTTCAATATCGTTTGGATTAATGGTAGCAATATTATCCGCTGCCTTTACCCCAAGTCCTGTAGGAAAAACTGCCCCATCTATCAAAACAAGAGGTTCCATGGAAAGATTGGCAGAAGTTGCTCCTCCCCGAATCCTGATTTCAAGGTTTGTAGTGACAGTCATCCCGGGGACATTGTTTTTCAGGCTATTCAATAAATCTGTCAAGCTCCCATTTTTATTCAACCTATCTCCGGACACCACATAGTCTGCATTGCCATAAATGGCCTGTGTTGTATTGTCAACTTTTTGTGTTTCTACAGTCACCTGCTGAAGACTTACAATATCTTCTCCTTCAGAAAAATCCTTGAAAATGGATTGATCGGTCGTTGTGATTTTGGGAAATTTGATGGTAGATGGCACAAAAAACGGGGGTTTTAAATTCTCGGTGAGTTCAAATGTTCCAAATGCTTTCCCTTTTTTATCTAAAGCTATAAAGGCAAAATCCACAGGACCATAAAAATCCATGGCCTCCAAAGTGAAACTGCCATCATTCTCGGTTTCCATATCGAGTATTCCCTCAAAATTATTTAAATATACCGTGAATGGTGTAGGGGTGGGTTTTCCTTTGTCATTTAAAAACCTTCCTTTTACATTCCATTCTTTTTCAAGTGGATAAGTGAATTTCTCAATGGTTATATCCTTTGGCACTTCTTTGATCAGGAGGCTGTTGCCAATTTGGATTGCCCCACGATTGGCAGATACATAATAAGTATCCCAAATAGAGACAGATAGATTGGCGACAGCTGGATTTCCATTTTCATCTTTAAGGGAAATCTCTAAAAAAACTTTTTCCCTCTTTCCATAACTCTCCTTATCTGTAGCAAAGGTCGTTACGACCGATTTGGTTGATTCCTGATCTAATTCCGAAGAAAAGATCCTATCAAAGGGAGAAAGTACAGGAAATGCTTTGACAAAATAACTATCAGGCCCATAATTTCTGTTCCAGTTGGTATAAGCTCTAAGGTAATATTCTTTTTGATTTAACGTATCAGGAAGATAAATATCCCCAATCGCCTGACCGTTCTCAATTTTAAATTTCTTTTGAACAATCAAATCCCTATTTCCCGAAATCAATTCCACATAAAGAATTCTACTCAAATCCCTTTTCATTTCCGGATTCTTATATTGGAAATAGGCTTTGAACATTACTTGTTCACCTTGATAATAATATGGGCGATCTGTATGCAAATACACTTGTTCTTGAAGGCTGTTGGCATCTTTTGCAAGTTGGGTATCTACCCTGTTATCAAGATTTGGAATATAATCCAAAGGAAGAAGTGTAGCTATTTTTCGTTTATCCATATCTCCGGAAAAAGTAACATCCTTAGGATTGAGAACCATTCCATTTTGATTGACATGGACATAATTTCCATTTACCTCTAGCCATGAGATCGGATAGGGAGCATCTTTATAGGTATTGACAGTACTATACCCTTTTTCATAATGGATCTCAATTCTTCCTTTCATTAAAATCCGGTATTCTCCGGGTTTTCGGCCAGCACTTACCAGGTTTCCGGGTTTGTATTCAACTATTGATTTGCCCAATTCATTTGCAAATACATCAGACCTCATGTTTGAAGTTTCAGAACCTCCTGCCTTATCTCCATAAATAAAGAATCCTTCCTGATTGTGATTGTTTTGAATCATAGAACGAAACATATTCGCAGGGGATTTGAGATAAGTGTCCAAGCGGTTTTTTTGCCATTTTTCTTTGATTTTAGGATCTTCTGTTTCAATTTCAACAAACCTGCTTGCACCAGAAATGATGTAGAATTGGGGAGTAAAAACAAACTCTTTGAGATCAAAAGTCAATAAATAGCCCAAAGCATCATTTCTGATTTCGATAGGTTGAAGACCATTTGCCCGAAAATTGTTGTTGGAATTGTCCAAAGGAAAATCAATCACCCAAGGATTGAGGATTTCACATTGTGCAGCCAGGTTATCATTGCCCAAAAAATAATTTTTGAATTTTCTTAAATCTCTCTCCCAGGCCCTATCACGGGAAGCTTTGATTTCTACATCAGAGAGTTCCTGCTCAAAAGAAACCAAGCTCACATTGATAGTAAGCTTTGAATCAGCCTTTACAGAAACGGGTTTTTGAACAGCCTCAAATCCTACAAAAGAAAATCCAATTTCCAATTCACCAATGGGGATATTTTCCAAAATGAAATTTCCATCAATATCAGTTGTCGTGGCGATGGTGGTATTGTTGATAAACACATTACAAAAAGGAAGGGGTTCCCCGGTCTGACTGTCCGTAACCTTTCCTATTATTGACCCTGATTGAGAATATCCTAAATAGGGCAAAACAAAAAGTACCAGCAATAAAACATGTTTTTTCATACAAAGAATATAAATAGGATTAATATTGGTTGGAATAGGAAGTCCAACTAAACTTGGTAAGTTTAGTTATAAAAAAAAAAAATCCAAAATTGGCCTGTGCTTTTCAAAATATTTTCTCAAATCATGAATTTTTCACTTCTTCTTTGCTCCATCTTTGATATCGTCAATATCCTCTCTATCCTTTAACTTTTTATCTTCTACGTTTTTGTTCAGAAATTCGTTTATTTTATCAATTGGAAAACTACTGGAAATTTCACCAAAGGAATTGATGTTCATTTTAAAACCTTCAAGATCTTTATGGACTTTAGGAGTTTCTTCTTTTTTTGATTTCTTAGTCATGTTTTCAAAGATTTACCTTTAGCTTATCTAACGAATATGATATTCTTTTGATTAGTTCTTCTTTACCAATAATGCTGAACACTGCCATCAGGTCAGGTCCTGCACCTACACCTGTAACAGCCAATCTTACTGCCTGCATAACCTTTCCGAGTTTGATTCCATTGGACTCTGCCGCCTCTTCCAAAATAGATTTAGCGGATTCGGCATTGAATTCTCCGGTGTAACGTTCCAGTTTTTCTTTATAGGTATCCAACACAGTAACGGCTTCATTGTTCCATTTTTTGGAAGCCACGGCCTCATCAAATTCCGTCGGGGCTTGGACCATAAACTTTCCTTCTTTCCATAAATCAGTTGGGAAAGTTGCCCTTTCCTTTATGATATGAGCAATTTGGGCGCCTTTAACAGGGTCTAAACTTATATTCTCTTTTTCAAGATCATCAAGAAGGTATGCGGCAAGTTCCTCATCAGATTTGGCTCTGAGATATTGTTCATTGTACCACTTTGCTTTATTGATATCAAATTTCGTACCTGATTTACCTATTCTTTCTATGGAAAAAGCTTCTATCAATTCCTCCAGAGAAAAAAGCTCCCTATGGTCACCGGGATTCCAACCCAAAAACGCAAGGAAATTGAGAAATGCATCAGGAAGATAACCCTGTTCCCGGAAACCCATTGCCTTATCACCCGTATTTGGGTCTACCCAATCCATGGGAAATACCGGGAAACCGTGCTTGTCTGCATCGCGCTTGGAAAGTTTTCCATTTCCGTCAGGTTTCAACAAAAGCGGAAGATGTGCAAACTGGGGCATGGTATCCTCCCATCCAAAATATTTATATAGCAATACATGCAAAGGCGCAGAAGGTAACCACTCCTCTCCTCTGATCACATGGGTGATTTTCATTAAGTGGTCATCAACGATATTGGCCAAATGATAAGTTGGCATGCCATCTGATTTCATCAATACTTTGTCATCCAAGGTACTGGAATGCACCATCACCCAACCACGGATCATGTCATTCAGCCTAACTTCTTCCTTTCTTGGTATCTTGACCCTGATGACATAAGGATCAC